>JAJAZM010000050.1 GCA_026785645.1 Sphingomonas bacterium
TGTCCGCTCGTATGACTGCAGAATGGCGCTCGCTTTACTGGAAGACGCGTGCGAGTTCCGGCGTTCGCAAATGTCCGCTTTCGACCCATTGCGGAAATTAGCGAACCTAGTTTTCGTATTTTACCGCAGCAGATGGTTTCACGATGTAGCCCTGCGGCGTGCGGACCAAGTCTTCAGGTAGCGGGATCGCTCCTGTCGGCATAATCGGAAGCGAGGCTGTGCCGGACCACTCGGCTTGTATGGCTGGCATTATCGATTCCCTGAACCGGCGCGAACGAACGGGATCCTCTCCCAGAGAAAATGAAATCCACACTTGTCCAAGGCGATCCTGGAAGTCCATTGCGGATGCAATGCTCTCCTCGTCATCCTTTCCACGCCAAACTGTCGCGTTGAACGTCTGCTGAAATACTTCGGACGTGACCTTAAGTTCTTCGTCAGTGGCAGAATCAACGTGGAAGCCAGCGGCATCTGCCTTTTCGGTCAGAAGTATCAGGAAACGCTGTCTGTCTGACGCAGTGGGCAACGGAACCACGTATGCTTCAACAGTCTTTGCTGACTTTGGCTGCTCCACAACACTGCATGCGGCGCACGAGAAGGACAGGCTCATTAGGAGGCGTAACATGGAGCGAGGATTGGCTAGAAAGGCCCCTCCGTCAACGTCCGTTATCCACCCATAACGGACATTAGACTTTTGTCAGTCGAGGTTACCTCGGCAGTGGGTCCGAGGGAGGACGCAAAAGCGGTTGCGTGGGTCTCGCGCTTGGGTAAGGTTTGGGGCTCGTTCGCTGGCCTCGCGGCCCACGATGCCCAGAAGGCGCATTTAGCTCACGCTGGGCGTACGAATTTCTAATCTGCGATCGCTTCAATTCTGTTTGGACAATGTATTCTGCGCTTTGCCTTAATCGGGATAAACTACGAAGGGATGAGAAGCTTCGTTGATCACCTCCTATGTTTTCATGTCAAAATCTCCTGACCCACACGACACAGCGGAAGGGTGACTGCCTTGCGCATAGGCCTCGGCGGTATCGCGTAGCACCAGCTACTCATCGGTCAGCTGCGTCTCGAGCCCCAAGCGCGTCTTCCCAACCAAAAGGCAGGATCGTCGGCTCGGACACGTGCATCTCCACTCACTAATTGGATTTTTCCGGCGGCTTTAACCAGGCCGATCGAGTTGCGTCAGAGTAAGGCGTGTCGGCGCGCAGCCAGCCGGTGACCGCATAACGCGGTTGACCGGCGAGGGGGGTCACCCAGCTCACGCTATGCCGCTGCGGCACCGCAAAGATGAGGGCGCGTCTCTCGGCGGCCCACGAAAAAGCCCCGCCGGCTGAGCCGACGGGGCCATTTCGTGGTTAGACCAAGGCGCTTAGAGGAACATGTCCCCGCTGGTCAGCGCCGCACTATTGGCGAGCACGACGGTAAAGTCCGCAAGGCCGTCGCCGTTGACGTCACCCGACAGAAGTCCGCCATCATAGCGAAGCTGACCCGCCACATTGGTAAACGCAGTAGCGCCGAGGAACACGAATGCCTGGTCGCCCGCCAAACCGGAATTGGCATCGATCTTGCTCAGATCGATCTTGTCGCCGGTTGCGAAATCGACAATCACATCGCCCTTCTCGACATGCGAGAATTGGAACGTGTCATTGCCCGAGCCACCGGTCAATCGATCGGCGCCCTCGTAACCGTTGAGCACATCGTCGCCGCCACGACCATCGAGTTTGTTAGCGACCTGATTGCCCCACAACACGTCGCGCGCCGAACCGCCGATCGCATTCTCGATGACCGTGCCATAGGCGATCGCGAGATTGTCATATTGGGTGGCATTGACTCCGGTGACGCCCGTGTCGGCGGCGATCTTGGACTCAATCAAGGGCAGGCGCTCGGCAATACGCGCGTTGAGCAACGCTTGCGTTGTCGGTCCGAGCGGCGTGCCAAAAAGTTCCACTCCAAGCGCGGCGCGGCCGGCATTGACCTCCGCCAACGTCGGGACTGCCGCGCCGACCGAGCTAAACGCACCGGCATGAAGATCGACGAAGTTACCCCCACCGTACCCCGACAGATCGAGCGTATCAACACCGCCGGCATCATAGATTGTCAGATACGGAAACTTGTTCGAGGTGAAGTCGTAAACCGCATTGCCAGCATTCGAATTGAAGCCATAGGTCGTATTACCCGTGCGCGTCGTCGTATCCGCGCCATATTTGGCCTGGATCGTCAAAATGTCGTGGAGCATCGGCGTCTGCGCATAATTCGCCTGGCCGGTAAGCCAATTGCGCGTAACCGAGCCCGTCTCCGCACCCGACCAATACGACATGATCGAATATTGCATGCTGTCCTGGGCATATTCGGCCTGCGCGGCGTAGGTCGTCGCTCCGGCACCGTTGTAGGCGCCAGGATGCGACAGCCCGAGGGTGTGCCCCAGTTCGTGCTGCAAAGTAGTATTGCCGTAACCGCCGGGCGAAAACCACTTGTTGGTTACATTATACTCAGGATCGGCGATGAACACGTCGCTTTGGAATTTCCAGCCCTGCTTCGTCGGATAATAAGCATAAGCTTGGCCCGGATCGAGCGAGTTGGAAAACTGAATGTCGGCGCCGAGCCCCTTCGACTCCTTGAAGGTTTGCGGAATGAGATCGTCCCACAAGGTGACTGCATCCCGCGCCGCCGTGCGTTGTGCCTCACTGAATGGCGACAGGCCATAGGCCGCGGTGAAGCCAAAATTCTTGTTGTTGTAGATCCCGATCAGGTGATTGAGATCGAGGAAGGTATAAGTAATGACATCGGAAGTGACACGCATTGTTCGGCCAGAATCAATCTGGGAAATGATGCCTTCAAAACCGAGAATGGGTTTGCCGAGGTACGTGCCGCCAGCGGCGGGATCGAGGCTGATCGAGTTTGGTTCGCCAACAACGACCTGGTTATCAGACAGGATGTCAGCATGAATGTTGACTCCGAAACGCGCGCAGATGCCACACATAAGACGTATCCTCCAAGGCGTTGATCCGAAGTCTGATTCCCGTGAATGACCCGGAAAAAAATAATCAAACGAGTCACTTGACCCCGCGAGCGGCAAAACTTGTGTCGCGAGCGCCTGGTTGTCAATTGCTAATTAAGCAGTTGGTAACATTTAATTTTCCGACCGGGCGGCGTCTCATTATGGCACGGCTCTATCCGCCCAATCGGGACCGAATCATCCCCCCAGCGCAGAAAAGAAGGAAATTTTCTGAAATTGTCTTTATTGTCAATTTGTTAGCCGCGTTTATTTTTCTTGCCGCGACCCATGTGGGCTTGGCGCAGTAAAACGTTTGATATCAATATGTAGCGATGGTCTGCTGTGCTTTAGACCTTGCCTTATGCGGCATGGGCGGGGCAAGGCGCTGCGGAGCGCTGTCGGGCAGGCAAAGCATCAGGACAGGAACGGCGAATGACACCTGAGTGGATCCGGTCGAGCGCGACAATGAAGATGGCGCTCAAGGCCTGCCGCCGCCACTTCGGCTATGCGGCGCTGTTCAGCGCCTTGATCAACCTGCTGTTCATCGCGCCGATGCTGTACATGCTCCAGGTTTACGACCGGGTGATGCCGACGCAGGGGCGGACGACGCTGCTGCTGCTCACGGTGGTCCTGGTTCTGGCGTTGGCGACGCTCGCCGGGCTCGAGGCGATCCGTTCGCGGCTGCTGGTGCGGGCCAGCGTCAGGCTCGATCAGGTCATGGCCGGGCCGATCATGCGCGCGACCCTGATCCAGCCCGACAGCTCGCAGCGCCTCGCGCGGCAGGCGGTGCGCGAATTCGACGTGCTTCGTCAGGCGCTCACCGGCCCCGCCGTGCTCGGCGTGCTCGATGCTCCGTGGGTGCCGATTTATATTCTGATCGCCTTCCTGATTCATCCGTGGATCGGGGTATTAACCCTCGTCGGGGCGCTGTTGATCATCCTGCTGGCCTGGCGCAACGAGCGGGCGACGCGAGAGCCGCTGACCCAGGCCAATGTCGCCGCCGGCCGGTCCTACGCCGCCTATGACGCCTCGGTCGCCTCGTCGGATGTGGTTCGCGCGCTTGGCCTGCGCGAGGCGATGGTGCGCGGTCACGTTGGCGACCGGCGGACGATGCTGGAGTTGCAGACCGACGCTGGAATGACCTCGGCCAAGCTGTCGTCGCATTCGAAATTCGTGCGTCTGCTGCTGCAGTCGCTCGCGCTGGGAGTCGGCGCCTTGCTGGCGATCGATGCCAAGGTCAGCGCGGGCGCGGTGTTCGCGTCGATGTTCATCGTTGGCCGCGCGCTTGCGCCGATCGATCAATTGGTCGGCGGGTGGCGAACGGTGATCCAGGCCCGCGGCGCCATTGGTGTGCTCGACGAATTGTTCGGTGCGACTCCGCCCGACATCGCTCGGACCCGCCTTCCGACGCCGAAGGGTCGTCTGGAAGTCGAGGGGCTGACCGTGGTCGGGCAGGGCCAGAAACCGATCCTGTACAACATCGGGTTTCGAGTCGAACCGGGCGAAGTGGTTGCGATCGTCGGGCCGAGCGGAGCGGGCAAATCGACCCTGGTGCGCGCCATATCCGGGGCGATCCGCGCAACCGGCGGCCATGTCCGCTTCGATGGGGCCGAGCAGAGCGACTGGGATCCTGAGCAACTCGCCAACCATGTCGGCTTCATGCCGCAGGAAAACAGGCTCTTCGCGGGCACGATCAAGGACAATATCTCGCGCTTTCGGGCGCTGGTCGGCGAGCAGTCGCACGACGTCGACGAGGATTCGGTCGCGGCGGCAATGCTCGCTGGAGCGCACGACATGATCCTCCAGCTGCCCGGCGGCTATGACAAGATGATTCAGCTGGGCGGCGGCGGACTGTCGGCGGGGCAGGCGCAGCGCATTGCGCTCGCCCGGGCGCTGTTCCGCGGCCCGCGCTACGTCCTCCTCGACGAGCCCAATTCCAGCCTCGACGCCGAAGGGGATTCGCAACTGACGGTCACGCTCGAGGAATTGAAGAAGCATGGCACGACGATCCTGGTCGTCGCGCACCGCTTGAGCGTGCTGCCGGTGGTCGATAAATTGCTGGTAATCCGCGACGGGCGGGTGGCGATGTTTGGCGCGCGCGACGAGGTGATGCGCAAGCTCGCGCCCCAGCAGCAGCGTGTCACGGTGCAAGGATAATGGCGATGGACCGCGATCTCGAGCTGACCACTTATGCTGGCGACGGCCAACTCGCGCTGGCGGGAGCCCCGCTCGACGAGCGCGCCGATGCGTCGAGCGATGTCCGCTTCGGGCTGATCATCGCCGGATTGTTCTTCATCGGACTGCTCGGCTGGGCGTCGTTCGCCCGGCTCGATGCGGCGGCGGTGGCGCCGGGCAAATTGGTCGTGTCGGGCCAGCGCCAGACGGTCCAGCATCGCGACGGCGGAGTCGTCTCGGAAATTGCCGTCAAGGAAGGGGCCCAGGTCAGCCGCGGCGACGTTTTGATCCGCCTCGCCGGAGCCGATGTCCGCGCCCAGGAACGCGCTTATGCCGCTCAAACTATCACCTTGCTTGCCCAGCGCGCCAGGCTCCAGTCCGAGCAAGCTGGACGCGGCGGGATCACCCGTCCCGCCGAGTTCGTAGGACTGACGGGCGAAGACCGCGCCGACGCAGAGCGCGCGCTGCGCGTCCAGCAGGCACAATTGCAGACTCGCTCGGCGGTGTTGTCAGCCCAGCGCGGGGTGCTTGGCCAGCGCAGTTCGCAGGCGGGGAGCCAAGGCACCGGCTACCGCCGGCAGGTTGTCGCGGTCGACGAGCAGATGCGGCTGATCAAGGAAGAACTCGAAAGCCTCCGGCCGGTCGCCGAAAAAGGCTTCGTGTCGCGCAACCGGGTGCGCGCGCTCGAACGCGCCAAGGCCGACCTCGAGGGGCAGCGCGGCCAATATGCCGCGACTGTCGCCCAAACCGGCAGCCAGCAGGGCGAAAGCCGCCTTCAAATACTAGAAGCGCAAAGCAGTTATTATGAGCGCATCGCGACCGAGTTGCGCGATGTCGAAAATGCGCTCGCCGACGTGCGGCCGAAATGGAGCGCCGCGCGCGATCAGCTCGCCCGCACCGAAATCCGTTCGCCCGCGACCGGCACGGTCGTCGGGCTGACGGTGTTCACCCCGGGCGGAGTGATTGCTGCCGGGCAGAAATTGATGGACGTCGTCCCCGACCGCGCTCCGCTGACGATCGAGGCGCGGGTTTCCCCCGCCGACGCCGACGACGTACGCATCGGCCAGCGCGCGTTCGTCCGCTTCGATACGCTCCACGAATCATCGCTACCTGCGCTCAAGGGCAATGTCAGCCGCGTCTCGGCCGACAGCTTCACCGACGAGCGCACCGGCGAGACTTTCTACACCGCCGAGGTCTCGGTTCCGCTCGACGAGCTTGCCCGAGTAAACCAGTTGCGCGGCGCCGACACGCTCCGCGCGGGCATCCCGGTGAGCATCGAAATCCCCCTGCGCAAGCGGACCGCGCTGCAATATGCGTTCGAGCCGCTGACGGGCGCCTTCCGCCGCTCGTTCAACGAGCATTAGGCACGCCTCGCCGGCCAATCAGAAACCCCTTTTGCTTCAAATCTCTGAATATCTGCACTTTCCGTATAAATGGCCCAGCAGGACCCGCTAGGCCAATCAGCGACCAATAGACGGGCCTACTTATGGCCGCTTTCCAACCATTCCTGCCGCTAACCGCCTAGTGACAGCTTTCGACCCATTGCGGACATTAGCGTCGAATTGTCTAGACGTGTTACGCAGGAACTCCGGGGGAAAGTTGCTCATGAAGAATTTCATCGTGATTGCAACATTGCTTGCGTTGATGGGCACCGCTGCTTCTGCTCAACCGCCACCTATCATCGACATGCACATGCACGCTTGGTCGCTGAAGGAATTCGGGGGAGAGAGCGTTCCCGCTTGCATCGGGGCGAAAGGTGTCGAGATGCACGGAATCGACCCCGCCAAGCCGTTCGACTTTGCAGCCCAGGCGACCTGCAAGGTCATGGTGAATTCGCCTGCGACTGATGCTGCGGTGCTGGCGGAAACGGTGGTGGAGATGAAGCGCTTCAACATCGTTGCCGGTGTTATCGCGGGGGAACGTCCGATCGTTGCCGCTTGGCGGAAAGCCCACCCTGATCGATTCATTCCAGCCGCCAATTTTTTCTTGGGCGACGACGCTCCACCCCCACGCGGCAGGTCTCGAAGCCCAGATTAAGAGCGGCGAGACGCCCGTATTCGCAGAGGTCACGCCCCAATATCGCGGAATGGCCCCCGACCACCCATCCCTGGAGCCGTTTTACGCGATGGCGGAGCGGCTCGACGTGCCAGTCGGTATCCACATGGGGTATGGCGCACCAGGCGGGCCTTATTGGGTCTATCCGAAGTACCGCGCGGCGCTTGGCAATTCACTACTGCTTGAGGAATTGTTGACGCGGCATCCCAAGCTGCGACTCTATGTGATGCATGCCGGGATGCCGTTGATCGACGAAATGATCGCGCTCCTATTCAGTCACCCTCAAGTCTATGTCGATATCAGCGCGGATAACTGGGGCGTCCCGCGCCCGGAATTCAACCGCCATCTCAGACGGCTAGTCGAGGCCGGATACAGCAAGCGAATCATGTTCGGCAGCGACCAGATGGTTTGGCCGCAGACCATCGAGGTCGCGGTCGACAGCATAGCGAATGCCGATTTTCTGTCGTCCGACCAAAAGCGAGATATCCTGTACAATAATGCTGCACGGTTCCTCCGCCTGACGCCGGAGCAGATCGCCCGCCATCACGGTCGGTAGTTCGCTCTATGTCCGCTTTCACCCAAAACGGACACTAGAACGGCCGACAGCACTAAGGCGGCCTACAAACTGCAGGTGACTCGGGTTTGTTACCCCAGCGTTACCCCAAACGGGCTGTGAAGGCAGCCGCCGCGCGCTAAGTAGCTGCAATTGCTGGTGAGAATTGGAGCGGGCGAAGGGATTCGAACCCTCGACCCCAACCTTGGCAAGGTTGTGCTCTACCCCTGAGCTACGCCCGCTCGATTTGGCGGACCGGCGTGGTGCCGGTCGGGTGGAGCGGGCGCTTAGCATCCGCCTTTGGGACGGGCAAGCTGCTTTCGGTGCCCTCGGCGTAGTTAGGCTCGCTGGCCTCGACAACAGTTAAGCGAACGACCATATCGGCGCTTCAAGCCCGAGGGAGATGTAAAGAGTGGCCAGTCTTGGCATGAGCGAGGCCGAGCGCGACGCGATCGCCGGATTCGAACGCGACATAATCACCCCGTCGATGACCGCGCTGGTGATCCTGCAATTTACCGCCACCTGGTGTGGGCCGTGCAAGCAATTGTCGCCGATCCTCGACAAGGTGGCGGGCGATTATGCCGCCAAGGGCGTGATCCTAAAGCGGATCGACGTCGACCAGGACAAGATCATCGCCGACCAGTTCCGCATCCAGTCGGTGCCGACGGTCTATGCGATGTTCCAGGGCCAGCCGGTGGCCGATCTGACCCAGTACCGAACCGAAGCGCAGCTCGGCAAGGCGATCGACCAGTTGCTCGGCCAATTGCCGGTGACGGGCGAGGCGCAGGATCTGCAGGCCGAAGTCGCGCCGCTGATCACGATGGCCGAGACGGTGCTGGCCGAGGGCGACGCAACCCGCGCAGCGAGCATCTTCGCCCAGGTCCAGGCGATGGATCCGGGCAATCCCGAAGTAATCGGCGGACTGGTCCGCGCGGTCATCGCCGAGGGCAAGCCCGACGAAGCACGGATCCTGCTCGACGCGATCGACGCGCAAGCCGGCCAGCATCCGGCGATCGCCCGGGCGCGCGCCGCGCTCGACCTGGCAAGTGCGCCGGTAGCCGACGTCAGTGCCGAGCAAGCGCGGATCGCGGCCGACCCCGACGATCATGAGGCGCGCTTCGCCATCGCCAATGCCAAGGTTGCAGCGGGGGATCGCGATGGCGCGGCGGAAGAATTGTTGACCATCATCGGACGCGATCCGGCGTGGAACGAGGGCGCGGCCAAGGCGCGATTGCTGCAGATGCTCGAGGCCGCAGGTTATGAAGACCAATGGGGCCGCGGCATCCGGCGGCGCTTGTCGGCGTTGCTGTTCACATGAGCAAGCCGACTCGAATTCCGCTGTTCCCATTGAGCGGGGCGATCCTGTTTCCGCGGTCGCATTTGCCGCTGCATATCTTCGAGGAACGCTATCGAGCGATGGTTCAGGATGCGATGGCCGGGCCGGGGCGGATCGCGATGATCCAGCCGACCGAAGGCGAACCACCATCGCTGTACCAGGTCGGCTGCGTCGGCGAATTGGTCGGGGTCGAAGAGCTGGACGACGGTCGATTCAATATCATGCTGCTCGGGTCGCAGCGCTTCCGACTGATCGCCGAGGCCGATAGCGGCACCCCGTATCGCCAGGCGGATATCGATCTCGACGCCTATCACGATGACAACCCCGATCCGCTGTCGAGCATCCAGCGCGCCGATGTCGAGCGCGAGGCGCGGCGGTTCGGCGATTCGCTCAGCCTGGCGGTCGACTGGGATGCGGTCGGGCGACTGGACGATGAAATGCTGGTCAACGCCATCGCCCAGGTCGCGCCGTTCGATGCCGGCGCCAAGCAGGCGCTGCTTGAGGAAGTGACGCTGGCCGGGCGCGCCGACCTGGTCGTGCAATTGATGCAGTTCCAGCGGCTGGCACCAGGCGGGGCGGATATGACCCAGACGATTCAGTAGGTCAGATCGGCAAACCCTGAAGCAGCAGTGGCAGGTCTCCGGTGGTGCCGCGTGCTTCGGCGGCGAGCCGATCACGAAGCGGCCCGATCTTGCCGGTGACGGCCAGGCCGAAGCGGCGCACTGCCGACGGGAGTTTGCCGGGGATTCCGAACAAGCGGCTGAGGCCGTCGGTCGCCATCGCCACCATCATCGTATCGAGCCCGCGCCAGCGTTCGTAGCGGTCGAGCAGCTGGCGGTCGCCAAGGTCGAGCCCGAGCCGCGCGCCTTCGACCAGCACCTGCGCCAAGGCGGCGGCGTCGCGGAAGCCGAGGTTAAGGCCCTGGCCGGCGATCGGGTGAATGGCATGGGCGCTGTCGCCGACCAGGGCGAGGCGGGTGTCGGTGATTCGAGCGGCGTGGTGGAAGCCAAGCGGATAGCTTGAGCGCGGGGTCAGCAAGCGCACATGGCCGAGGAAATTGCCCATTGCGGCCTCGGCTTCGGCAGCGAAATCTTCATCGCTCAATGACAGGAAGCCGCGGGCGTCGTCGCGAGTCACCGACCACACGATCGCCGAGCGCGGGCTGCCACCCGCATCGGTCATCGGCAGCAGGGCGAACGGTCCGCCGGGGTAGAAGATTTCCCACGCCACCCCGTCGTGCGGGCGTTCGTGGGCGAGCGTCGAGACGATTGCGGCATGATCATATTGCCAGTGCGCAACGCGGATTCCAGCGGCTTCGCGCGTGGCGGCATTGCGGCCTTCTGCCGACACCAACAGGGGCGCGGTGAGCGTGTCGCCATTGTCGAGGCGGACGGTCACATCATGATCGGCGCGGTCGACCGATAAAGCATTGGTCTTGTAGTGCAGCGTGATCAGTTTTGCGGCTTCGGCACGGGCCAGCAGCGCTTGGCGGAGGTGGCGATTCTCGTGCATCCAGCCAAGTGGCTCGTCATCGCCCTGTGGCGGCTCGAACGCCAGTCCGCCGGGCGCCAGGCCGTCAGCGACCCGGATCGAGCGGATCGGGCAGCCGGGCTCGATCAGGAATGGCGCAAGGCCGATCGCGTCGAACATCCGGCGCGACGAGGAGGAAACCGCGCTGGTGCGGCCATCGAACGACGATGCCTTCCAGCTATCGGGATCGACTGGGTCGACGATGGCGGCGGAAAGCCCGCTCGAATCGAGCGCGGCGGCAAGCGCGAGCCCGACCAGGCCCCCGCCAAGGATGATCACGTCGGTTCGGCTCATTGGCCTGTTCTAGCGGCAAGCGAATATGAATGCGAGTAGTGGGCGTGTTGCCCGATTGCTTCGCTGCGCTGGCAATGACGAAGCCCCAACTTGACCGCGGAGTCCGGCGAAGCGCATTGTGCGGCCGGGATTTTTGCGATTTTGGCCCGGGGGATTGACTATGGCGACCGCCGCCGAGCGGGCCCGCAAGCGCGACTTGGGGCCCGACTGGAGAGAAAAGCTCCGCACCTCGCTGCGCGTGCTTGCGATGCGCACGATCGGTGCGCTGCTGGTCAGCGCGAGTATTGCGCTGGCGCTGGCCTTGGCCACGCACGATAGTGTCGACCCCAGCTTCAACACTGCGGCGGGCGGGCCGCCGGTCAATTGGCTGGGCAGCGTCGGAGCCTATTCGAGCGATTTGCTGCTGATGCTGTTCGGGCTGGCGGCGGTGTTGCTGCTGCCGGTGCTGGCGCTGGCCGGGTTGCGACTGATGCGCGCCGAACCCGCCGGGCGGCTAGGGCGCTCGTTGCTGATGGTGATCCTCGGCATGCTGCTGGTCGGGGTCGCGCTCGGGCTGCTTCGCGGGTCGGCGGTGTCGGGACTGCCCGCTGGCTGGGGCGGCGCGATCGGGCTGGCCGGGGCGCGCGGGGTGGATAATGGCATTGCGCTGATCGGCAATCCGGCGATCGAAGGGCCGCTGCATCTGACCATCCTCGCCTTGCTCGCGCTCGGCGGGTTGGCGCTCACCTGGATCGCATTGGGGCTTCGCGACGACGAGCGCGGCTGGGTCGGCGGACTGTTCGCGCGGGGTGCCGATCGCCCGTTGAAACCGATGCGGCGGACGGTCGAGGAACGCGAGGTGCGCGATTCGCCGGCGCTTCCGCCCCGATCGCGTCCGACGGTGGCGGTGACCGAGCCGTCGCGCGCGATCCCCGCCGCGGCCAAGCCGGGGCTGCGCAAGGGCAAGAGCGGAGCGGGCCAGGCGAGCCTCGCGCTGGGCGACAATTATGCATTGCCGTCGGTCGACCTGCTCAGCCCGCCGCCGGCATCGGGCAAGAATGTCATCGACCGCGCGGGGCTTGAGCGCAACGCGCGCTTGCTCGAAAGCGTGCTCGAGGATTTCCACGTCCGCGGCGATATCGTCGAGGTTCGCCCGGGGCCGGTGGTCACGATGTACGAACTGGAGCCTGCGTCGGGCATCAAGGCGAGCCGGGTGATCCAGCTGGCCGACGACATCGCGCGTAACATGTCGGCGCTGTCGGCGCGGGTCGCGACCATCCCGGGGCGGAGCGTGATCGGGATCGAACTGCCCAACCCCAAGCGCGAATCGGTGGTCCTGTCCGAGCTGGTCGGGAGCCAGGCATTCGAAGACCAGGCGATGTCGCTACCGCTGATCCTGGGCAAGAATATCGCTGGCGACGCGGTCATCGCCGACCTCGCCCCGATGCCGCACCTGCTCGTTGCCGGGACCACCGGATCGGGCAAGTCGGTCGGCTTGAACTGCATGATCCTGTCCTTGCTGTATCGCATGGGCCCCGACGAATGCCGGATGATCCTGATCGATCCCAAAATGCTCGAGCTGTCGGTGTATGAGGATATCCCGCACCTGCTTGCGCCGGTGGTAACCGAGCCGGGCAAGGCGATCCGCGCGCTCAAATGGACCGTCGAGCAGATGGAGGAACGCTATCGGATGATGGCCAGCCTCGGCGTTCGCCAATTGTCGAGCTTCAACCAGAAGGTGCGCGACGCCAAGGCCAAGGGCGCGCAACTGGGGCGCCGGGTCCAGACCGGATATAATGCCGACAGCGGCCAGCCGATCTACGAGACCGAAGAGCTTGAATATGAGGTGCTGCCGCAGATCGTGGTAGTGGTCGACGAGCTGGCCGATCTGATGATGACCGCGGGCAAGGAGGTCGAATTCCTCATCCAGCGGCTGGCGCAGAAAGCGCGCGCGGCGGGGATCCACCTGATCATGGCCACCCAGCGCCCCTCGGTCGACGTCATCACCGGAGTGATCAAGGCCAATCTGCCGACCCGGATCAGCTTCCAGGTGACAAGCAAGATCGACAGCCGGACGATACTCGGCGAGCAGGGCGCCGAGCAACTGCTGGGCAAGGGCGACATGCTGTACATGCCCGGCGGAAAACAGATCTTGCGTATCCACGGGCCGTTCGTCAGCGACGACGAGGTGCGGCTGGTGGCCGAGCATTGGCGCCGCCAGGGCGTCCCCGATTATATCCAGGCGGTGACCGAGGAGCCCGAGGATGGCGGCTATATCTTCGACGGCCAGCCGGTCGGCGAGGAAGATGCCGAGACCCAGCTGTATCGCAAGGCAGTGCAGACCGTGGCCGAGAGCCAGAAGGCTTCGACCAGCTACATTCAGCGGCAGCTGCGCATCGGCTACAACAGCGCGGCGCGGCTGATCGAGCGGATGGAGAAAGACGGGCTGGTCGGCGCCCCCGACCACGTCGGTCGCCGCGAAGTGCTGATCGACACCGAGGGACATCCGATCTGAGCGGGATTCGCCGCGACGGAACTTGAGGGGTTCAGGGGGCATTCAAGGCGTGAACCCCAGTCAGGCGACAAATTACAGGAGATATGATGATGTTCCCCACTCAGCTTGCGCGTGCGCTGGCGCCGATCGCCGCAGTGGCATTGCTTGCTGCGCCGGCGGTGGCCGCGACCAATCCTGAACTTGCCAGGGTCGAGAGCCACCTTGCCGCGTCTCAATCGATGACCGCCAACTTCGTCCAGACCGATTCGCGCAATCGCGCCCTTCGCGGAACAGTGCAGATCAAGCGGCCGGGCAAGATTCGCTTCGAATATGGTCGCGGTGCCAACATGCTGCTGGTCGGCAACGGCAAGACCCTGACCTTCGTCGATTATGAGGTCGGCCAGAAATCGTCATGGCCGGTCGCCAAGTCGCCGTTGTCGGTGCTGCTGGCCAGCAATCCCGACCTGCAGCGGATCGCGCGGGTCGTCCCGAGCAAGGATCCGCGCGTGCTGCTGGTCCGCGCCCGCGATGCCCGCCGGCCCGAATTTGGCACCATCCTGCTCGGCTTCGTCCGCAACCCGGCGGCGCCGGGCGGGCTGCTGCTCGAGGGCTGGACCGCGATCGACGCGCAGAACAAGCGCACGACGGTCAAGCTCGATGGCCAGCGTTACAATGTCGCGGTCGCCGAAAATGCCTTTACCTATGCCGAGCCGACCAAGCGCGGTCGTTGAACCGGCGCAACGAGTAGCAAAGAAAAACCGTTCATCGCGCGGTCAGCCGCGAGCATGTACCCGGAAAATTGATCGTTGCATCAAGACTTGGGGTTTCCCCCTGTTACCCAAGGTCGCAGCGATCACCTTGCGTGACGAACGCCAGGTTGGCCCTCGCTCCAATGCCCCCGGAGCGGGGGCCTTTTACCGAGCGCTCCCCCTTCCCGCTGGCGGTCGCAGCGCGCTAAGGCACTATCCGTGACCCGCATCAAGATTGCCAGCTGGAATATCAACTCGGTCCGCGCGCGACTGCCGATCGTCGAGCGATTCCTGATCAGCGAAGCGCCCGACGTCTTGTGCCTGCAGGAGACCAAGGCGCAAGACTTCGTCTTCCCCGCCGAAATGTTTCGCAAGCTGGGCTACGTCCACCACAAGCTCAACGGCCAGAAGATGCACCACGGCGTGGCAATCGTCTCCAAGCTGCCGCTCCACGACGAGGGCCGCCACGACTGGCAGGATAATGGCGAAGCGCGGCACATCGGCGCTCGGCTCGATTGCGGGCTCCGACTGGAGAATGTTTACATTCCGGCGGGCGGCGATGTCCCCGACCGCGACCTCAACCCCAAGTTCGGCCAAAAACTCGACTTCATCGAACGGATGACGCGCTGGTCGGAGAAACTTGCCGAGCCGACGCTGATCGTCGGCGACTTCAACGTCGCGCCGCTCGAGTGCGACGTATGGAGCCACAAGGCACTGGTCGATGTGGTCAGCCATACCCCGATCGAGATCGAGGCGCTGGACAAATTGCAACAGGCGCATGGCTGGGTCGACCTCGGCCGCCGCTTTGTCCCGGCGCCCGAGCGTTGTTTCACCTGGTGGAGCTATCGATCTCCCGATTTCACCGTCAACGACCGCGGCCGGCGGCTCGACCATATGTGGGCCAGCCCGAGCCTTGCTGGCCAGGCGGTGGCGCATGTCGTGCATGAACCGGTGCGATCGTGGGAGCGGCCGTCGGACCATGTCCCGCTGGTGGTGGAGCTCGACTGTTGAGTCCGGCCCCACTCGAACGCGCCATCGCCGCGCTGCGCGGCGGGCGCGCGGTGCGGGTGGGCAAGCTGACGATATTGTCGGTCGAAACCGCGAGCGACGCGATGTTGGGTCTAGCCGACCCCGAGGGCCAAGCCGCCGTGCTTATCAGCGGTCAGCGCGCCACGGCATTGGGCCTGGGCAACCAGAGCGAGGCGGCGGGGAGCGCGCCAGTACGGATCGCGCGCAGCGCGTGGCTCGACCGCAACCTGGTTCGCGCGATCGCCGACCCGGGGCGCGATGTGGATCGCTTCGTCCCGGGGCCACTGGCAGTCGAAGTGGTCGACGATCCAATTGTCGCCAGGGCCGCGCTCCGGCTGGCACGGCTGGCGGGGCTGCTTCCGGCTCTGTGGTTGATCGACGGCGAGTCGGTTTCGGTCAGCGAAGTCATGCCAGACGACATTTTGCGGCCGGCGGTGGCCGAGATTGCAGCGCGCGCTCGCTTACCGGTCGAGGGAATCGGCGAGGCACAGATCGTCGCCTTCCGCGAACCCGCCAGCGGATTCGAGCATGTCGCGCTGCTGATCGGGGCACCGGGGGGTGAGGCGCCGTTGGTTCGGCTGCACAGCGAATGTTTGACCGGGGACGTGTTCGGCAGCCTGAAATGCGATTGCGGGCCGCAATTGAGGGAAGCGCTTCGGCTGATCGGAGAAACCGGTGGCGGAATCCTGCTCTATCTTCGCCAAGAAGGGCGCGGGATCGGCCTGGCCAACAAGATCAGGGCCTATGCGCTGCAGGATCGCGGGCTCGACACGGTCGATGCCAATCGCCGCTTGGGCTTCGCCGACGACGAACGCGATTATGCCACCGCCGCGGCGATGCTTCGTGCGCTTGGCACCGACAAGGTGCGGCTCTTGACCAACAATCCGGGGAAAGTCGCGGGTCTGGAGGCGGAGGGAATTGCGGTGGTCGAGCGGGTCGCGCATCATCTGCCGGTCAACCCGCACAATGCCGATTATATCGACACCAAGCGGGCCAGGAGCGGGCACCTGGATTAAGCAAACAACGCCGATCCGACACGGACGTGGGTCGCGCCAAGCGTGATTGCGACCTCAAAATCGGCGCTCATTCCCATCGACAGGCCGGCGACGTCATGCCGCCGTGCCAATTCACTCAACAAAGCAAAGAACGGTGCCGGTTCAAGCCCGGCCGGGGGGATGCACATCAGCCCGGCGAGCGGCAGCGGCGAGGTGCGGACCTGACCCAGGAAATCGCCGAGATCGGCGAGCGCGATTCCGCCCTTCTGCTCCTCCTCACCGACATTGACCTGGACGAAGCAGTCGGGGAAGCGCCCCGCCTTGGTCCCGGCGTTCACCAGCGCATCGAGCAATGAGCGGCGGTCGAGCGAGTGGATCGTGTCAAACAACGCGACCGCGTCAGCCGCCTTGTTGGATTGCAGTCGTCCGATCAGATGCAGGTGGATGTCGGGATGCGATTCGCGCAGCGCAGGCCATTTGGCGGCGGCTTCCTGTACCCGGCTTTCACCGAAGTCGCTTTGGCCAGCGGCGATCAGTGGGGCGATGTCGTCGACGCTGTGGGTCTTGGTCACCGCAATCAGCGCAATGTCCGAAGCCGAGCGGCGCGCAAGCTTCGCAGACGCGGCGATCCGATCTTTAACCTCGGCCAGCTCAGGAGCGATTGCAGTGCTCAGAATTTGAAAGCGGTGCCGACGTAGACCGCCTGGCTATCGCGACGGTCATCATCGAGCGCGGTCTGGCGTTCGCGATCGACCTTGTAGCGGACGCCGCCGGTCAGCGCGATGCGGCGGGTCAGCGCGACCGCGCCGCCAACATCGAGCGCATAGGCTTTTTCGATCCCAAGCGCCGGAGCCTGGGTGCCATCGCTACGTTCGGCGACTGCGGCAACTCGGCCGGTGATACGCTTGTTGAGCGTATAATTGACTCCGAGCACCGCGGTCTCGCGGCCACCGAGCGCGAGACTGGCCGAACGCGTCCGGGCAACATCGCCGGTCAGCGCAAACCGGCGCCACCCGACCGACACGCCAAGATTATAGCTGGCGGGGGTCAACGCACCGACCGTCGCTGTGCTGATATCGCTCGGGCGAGCACTGGCTTCGGCACGCGCACGGATCGCGACCCGGACCTGCGACGGGCGGCCCTTGGGCGCGGCGGGCGTGAATTTGAAATCGGTCAACGTATTGCCGCGATTGGCAAACGCCGCGGCAAGCCGGGGATCGGCGGCCGCCGGCGTGAAGCTTCCGACGCGGTCGAACGACAAGGAGATCGCCGGCGGACGCTTCGAGTCGGGCTTGGCGGTGGCCACCGCAGGCAGGACGAGCAGAGCCGCGGCGCCAATGGCACCGGCCCACATTCCGATCGTCTTAACCCTGTGACTCACTGAAAACGACTCCTTGCCAATGGCATATAGCTCTTTGGCAGTGATAGTTCCAAGGGGTTGATCACTTCGTCCCACGGCTGTTGCGCTAAGTCCACAATGCTGTCCCGTTGATGAACGTTTCCGTCCGGGTTGGCAGCTGGATTTCCTGGTGCTTGCGGCGACGGGTAATGGCGCTTGCAGCGGGCCGGTCAGCATCTATAACGCGGGGCACACCACCCTAATTAGGAAGCGCCATGTCCCGCTTGCCCGTCACTGCCCTCGTCCTTGCCTCGCTCGCGCTGTCTGCGACGGCCTGCTCGCGCAATCGCGACGTTCCCAACCGGTTGGCGCCGTCCAAAATGACCAGCATCGGGGTCAATGCCTATTTGTGGCGCGCGGCGATCGACACCTTGTCGTTCGCCCCCCTGCTCCAGGCGGATTCAAATGGTGGGGTGATCGTCACCGACTGGTATGCCAGCCCGCAAAATCCGGGCGAGCGGATCAAGCTGACTGTCTCGATCCTCGACCAAGACCTTCGCGCCGACGCGCTTCGGGTCGCCGCCAGCCGCCAGATCAACCAGGGCGGGACCTGGGTTGATGCACCGGTCGCCGCAGCGACGGTCCAGAAACTGGAAGACATCATCCTGACCCGCGCCCGCGACCTTCGCCGCACCAGCATCGGCTAGGCCAACTCTTCCCCTGTGCAGCAGCGGCCCAGTTGCTTATGGGCGGTGTCATGGCCGATTTTCCTGATTTCCGACTGAGCCGAACGGCGCGATGAACGAACGGTTCGATCCGTCGATCGCCGACGCCCGCTGGCAGGCGCGCTGGGACGAGGCGCAAAGCTTCGTCGCCGACAGCAACAGCCCCAAGCCCAAAAGCTATGTGCTCGAGATGTTTCCCTACCCCTCGGGGCGGATCCACATGGGGCATGTCCGCAATTACACGATGGGCGACGTGCTTGCCCGATTTCGCCGGATGCAGGGCTTCGAAGTGCTCCACCCGATGGGCTGGGACGCATTCGGGATGCCGGCCGAAAATGCGGCGATGGAGAAGAAGGTCCACCCGGGGACGTGGACCCGCGCCAATATTGCGGCGATGCGCGGGCAGTTGAAACGGATCGGCTTCGCGCTCGACTGGTCCAGAGAGCTCGCCACCTGCGAGCCCGATTATTACGGGCATGAGCAGGCATTGTTCCTCGACATGCTCGACTCCGGTCTGGTCTATCGCAAGGAAAGCGAGGTCAATTGGGATCCGGTCGACATGACCGTGCTGGCCAATGAGCAGGTGATCGACGGCAAGGGCTGGCGATCGGGCGCCGCCGTCGAGCGCAAGAAATTGTCGCAATGGTTCCTGAAGATCACCGATTTTGCCGAGGAATTGCTCGCCGGGCTGGGGACGCTCGACGACTGGCCCGACAAGGTCCGGCTGATGCAAGAAAATTGGATCGGGAAAAGCCAGGGGCTGCAATTCTGCTTCCGCATGGCCGGTACCGCGCCGGGCAGCAATGCGTGCGATATCGAGGTGTTCACCACCCGGCCCGACACCATCTTTGGTGCCAGCTTCGTCGCCATCTCGCCGGGGCATCCGATCGCAGAAGGGCTGGCGGCGAGCGTTCCCAAGGTCCAGGACTTCATCGACCAATGCCGCACCGGCGGGACCACGGCGGCGGAAATCGAGACTGCCGAGAAGCTCGGGCTCGATACCGGCCTGGAAGTCATCCACCCGCTCGATCCGGGCCGCAAATTGCCGGTGTGGATCGCCAATTTCGTGCTGATGGATTATGGCACCGGGGCCTTGTTCGGGGTCCCCGCGCACGACGTTCGCGATTATGAATTCGCGACCAAATACCGGCTTCCGATTCGCCGCGTGGTGGCCGCCGACCTGTCGGGCGCAGACGAACCGCTGGTCGAGGCCGAGACGGCACAGGGAATTGCGGTCAATTCGGCCTTCCTCGACGGCCTGACCAGCGCGACGGCGAGCGCCGAGATCGTCAAGCGCGCCGAGGCCGCCGGCTGGGGCAGCGGCAAGACCCAATATCGCCTGCGCGACTGGGGCGTGTCACGGCAGCGTTACTGGGGAACCCCGATCCCGATCATCCATTGCGACACGTGCGGCCCGGTCGGGGTCCCGCGCGACCAATTGCCGGTGGTGCTGCCCGAGGATGTCAGCTTCGAACTGCCCGGCAACCCGCTCGATCGCCACGACGGATGGCGACTGGTCGATTGTCCCAAATGTCGCGGCAAGGCGCGGCGCGAAACCGACACGCTCGACACCTTCGTCGATTCGAGCTGGTATTTCATCCGCTTCGCAAGCCAGCCCGAGGACCAGCCGTTCGACCGCGCCGAGGCCGAGGCGTGGCTTCCAGTCGGGCAATATATCGGCGGGGTCGAGCATGCCATTTTGCATTTGCTCTACGCTCGCTTCTGGACCCGGGCGCTCGAACGGATCGGCAAGATCTCGATCAAGGAGCCGTTCGCGGGCCTGTTTACTCAAGGCATGGTGACCCACGAGACGTACCAGAGCGCTGACGGTCGCTGGCTGTCGCCCGAGGAGATCCGGGTCGGCGACGGCGGGACAGTGGTCGAGGGTGCGAGCGGCGCGGCGGTGACCCGCGGCCGGATCGAGAAAATGTCCAAGTCGAAGAAGAACACCATCGACCCCGAGCCGATCCTCGATCGCTACGGCGCCGATGCGGTGCGCTGGTTCATGCTCAGCGATTCGCCCCCCGAACGCGACCTCGAATGGTCGATCGGTGGGATCGAGGGCGCGGCCCGGTTCGTCCAGCGGGTGTGGCGGCTGGCGCTGGCGCCGGCCGGCGTCCAGGGCGCGGATGGCGCGCTGCTGCGCAAGCTCCATCGTGCGATTGCTGCGGTCGGCGAGGCAATCGACGGGCTGCAGTTCAACAAGTCGGTTGCCGCGCTATATGAACTGACCAATGCGATCGAGAAAGCCAAGCCATCGGCCACCCGCGACGAGGCGATCCGTAGCCTGCTGCTGCTGGTCGCGCCGGGCGCGCCGCATCTGGCCGAGGAAGCCTGGGCTGCACGCGACGAGAGCGGAATGATCGCCGACGCCGCCTGGCCGAGCCACGATCCTGCCTTGCTGGTCGACGACACGGTCACGCTGGCGATCCAGGTCAACGGCAAATTGCGCGACACCATCACGGTCGTGCGCGGCCTTCCCAACGATCAGTTGGAGCTATTGGCGCTGGCGTCGGCCAAGGTGGAGGCGCAATTGAACGGCGCCCCGCCACGCAAGGTGATTGTAGTTCCCGACAGGCTGGTCAATATCGTCGCATGATCCGCGCCCGCTCGCTCCTGCCCGCCCTCGCCATCGGCCTCGCCGCGCTCACCGGCTGCGGCCTGAAACCAATGTATGCCGGCGGGGCGGGCGGCGCGGTGGCAAGCTCGTTGCGCTCGGTCCAGGTCCAAACGATCCCCGGCAAGGGCGGCTGGATGGTGCGCAATGCATTGATCGCCAAGCTCGGCGGCGATGCCGGTGCGACCGCTGCCTACCGGCTCGAGGTCGAGCTTGACGATAATATCACCGGCTTCGGGATCCGCGGCGATCGCGCCACGACGCGCGAGCGGCGGACGTTGCGCGCGCGTTATCGGCTGGTCGAGCTTGCGACCGGATCGGTGGTGCTCGACGCGACCGCCGGCTCCGATGCCGGGATCGACGTGGTGTCGTCGCAATATGCCACCATCGCCGCCGAGCAGACCGCGCTTGAGCGATTGTCCGAAATGGTCGCTGACCAGATGGTCGGGCGGCTCGCTTTGTTCATCGCTCGCACCCCGGGGAACCCGTGAAACTGATCAAGGGAGCGATTGATCGGGCGATCGATCGACCCGATCCGGCGACCCGTTTCTATTTGTTCTACGGGCCCGACGATGCCGGATCGCGGTTTCTGGCGACGCGCTTGCTGAAGAGTCTTGGCGCGGAGAAATTCTCGATCTTGGCGGCGACGGTGAGGACCGATCCGGCAGTCCTTGCCGACGAAGCAAGCGCGATGGCATTGTTCGGCGGGCCGCGCGCAATCTGGATCGAGCCGGCGGGCGAGGAAATCGCCGACGGCGTGGCGAGCGTACTCGACGCGGGTCCGGTCGAAAGCCCGGTAATCGCCATTGCCGGGGTGCTTCGCAAGACATCGGGGCTGCTCAAGCTGGCCGAGGCACATAGTGCCGCAGCGGCGGTGGTGTCCTACATTCCCGAAGGGCGCGATGCCGACCAGATGGTAATTGCCGCAGGGCGCGCCGAGGGGCTGCGGGTCGAGAGCGATGTCGCCGCGCGCCTGGCGGCCGACTGCGGCAACAACCAGGCGATCGTCGCGCAGGAAGTCGCCAAGTTCGCGATCTTCCTCGATGCCGCGCCCGACCGGCTGCGCGATCTCCCTCATGAGGTGGTCGATTTGCTCGGCGCCGATTCGTCGGAAGGCAATTTGATGCGGCTTGGCGATTTGGCGTTGGCTGGCGACGGGCGCGAACTGCTCGAGGAGATCGAACGCGCGGCGATCGCGCCGAACGAGGCGATCCCGGTAATTCGGGCACTCCAGCGGCGATTGCTCCAGCTGGCCCCGCTGCGCGCCCGGGTCGAACGCGGGGAGCGGGTCGATGGCGTCTTGACGTCATTGGGCAAGGCATTGTTCTGGAGAGACAAACCTTTGCTCCAGCGGTTGCTGTCGAACTGGAACGCGGAGCGCATCGCCCAGGCCATGGAGCGCAGCGCGGCATTGGAACGGGCGGCGATCCTGTCGGACGAGCCGCCGGTCGCGGCGCTGGGCGAGGAATTGGTGACGATCGCCCGCGCGGCGGGGCGGCGACGCTAGGAACGCCGCTAGATCGGTTCGCCCGACAAGCGCTGGCAGATCATGTCGAGCTGGTCGAGGCTCGAATAGGCCAGGCTGACGGTTCCGCCGGCCCCGGCGTGGCTGACCTTGACCTTGAGCCCGAGCATATCGCCCAGCTGGCGCTCTAGCGCAGCAAGATCGGCATCGACCTGGCGGCCCTGTCGCTCGACCCCGCGGCCAATATCCCGGCCAGCGCCCGGACGAACCTTCTTCGCCAGTTCCTCCGCCTGGCGGACACTCAGCCCGCCATCGACAATCTGCTTGGCCAGACGCTCGGGCTCGTCCGCGCTTGCGATGGCCCGCGCATGCCCCATCGTGAGATCGCCTCGCAATAGCATTTCCCTAACGGTCGCGGGTAAATCGAGCAATCTCAGGAGGTTAGTCACGTGACTGCGTGACTTACCGACCAATTTGGCTACGGCATCCTGCCCATGGCCGTGATTGGCGATGAGCGATTTGTATCCCGCGGCTTCCTCGAGCGCATTGAGGTCCTGGCGCTGGATATTCTCGATTAGCGCGATTTCGGCCATCGCCGCATCGCTGTCGTCGCGAACCAGCGCCGGGATGGCATGAATCTGCGCTCGCTGGGCCGCGCGCCACCGACGCTCGCCAGCAATGATCTCATAGCCGTCGCGCGCGCGCCGAACGAGGATCGGCTGGAACACGCCATGCTGGGCTATCGACGTTGCAAGCTCACTCAGGCTGTCCTCGTCGAAATGCTTGCGCGGCTGCAATGGATTGGCGCGGATCCGCGCGATCGCGATCGACTGCACTCCGTCGGCGCGGCTTTCAGGGGTGGCGCTTGCCGGACGCGGCGCTTCACCGAGCAGCGCACTCAACCCGCGGCCGAGCCCATGTTTCTTTGAATCGCTCACGCTGCCTCGGCCTCCGCTCGAACGCGCGACAACCGCGCCATCACTTCCCGGGCGAGCCTGATATAGGCTTCGGACCCCGGGCATCTTAGATCGTAGATCAAGGCCGGAAGCCCATGACTTGGCGCTTCGGACAGGCGCACATTGCGCGGGATCACCGTCTCGAACACCGCTGCGCCAAGGCAGGCGCGGACATCCTCGGCAACATGCTGTGACAGATTATTGCGCCGGTCAAACATCGTCAGCGCCACACCCAGGATGGCGAGCGAAGGGTTGAACGATTGCCGCACGCGCTCAACAGTCTGGAGCAGCTGCGAAAGCCCTTCGAGCGCGAAAAACTCGCACTGCAGCGGGACCAATAATTGCTGCGCCGCGACCATCGCGTTGAGCGTCAGCAGCCCGAGTGAGGGTGGGCAATCGATCAGCACCACGTCCCAGCGTCCGGCGGGCACCTCGTCAAACGCAATCGACAGGCGGTGCGTGCGCTCCTCCATGTCGACCAGCTCGATCTCGGCACCCGACAGGTCGACCGTGGCCGGGACAAGGTCGAGCCGCGGCACCCGCGTCGCAACCGCCGCAGCCAGCACACTCGCCCGGCCGATCAGCACCTCGTAACTTGAGGTGGTGCGCGCTTCATGCCCCACCCCAAGCCCGGTCGAGGCATTGCCCTGTGGATCGAGATCGACCAGCAGCACCTTCCAGCCGATCGCGGCGAGAGCGGTGGCGAGATTGATCGCGGTGGTGGTCTTGCCCACGCCACCTTTCTGATTGGCAACGACGATTCGGATCATGCCACTCCCCTGGCCGCGGATCGCCGCCTGACCCGCGACGCGATCAGGATCAGCGCGTTAGGATCAGTGCGGCTTGGTTCGAGCCGAAACTCACCCTGCCACGTCCGTCGCGCTTCATCCAGTTCCGATTTTGCGCTTCGCCCCTTGGGTAGGACCCAGATCGTCCCTTTGTGCGACAGATGGGCCGCGATACAGAATAAGCGATCTATTGACGCTACTGCGCGCGCGGTGATTACGTCGACCGGGGGATGGCGCACCAGTTCGACCTTCGCCCGCTCTACCTTCACGTTGTGACTGAGTTGCAATGCTTCGACTGTGCGCTGGAGAAATTCGGCGCGGAGTCGACGAGGCTCGACCAAAAGCATTGGGGCCCCCGTCAGGATCGCGATTACCATGCCCGGAAGCCCAGCTCCAGAGCCGATGTCGAGCCATGATCCGCGTCCCGGAGCGAAAGCGAGAAGTTGCGCCGCATCGGCAATATGGCGCTGCCATAGATCTGGAAGAGTCGATTGGGAAACCAGATTCTGACGAGCATTCTCGTCTACCAAGAGGCGCGCGAAATGCTCGAGCCGTTCGAATGTTTCACGTGGAACATCCAATCCGGGGAGTGCAAGTATTGCTTCTGTCATGCCGCGCATCGGCTCGCTGCGACGTGAAGCGCAGCAAGAGCAGCGGGGGTGATCCCGCAAATCCTCGACGCCTGATCAATCGTCTCTGGTCGGGCCGTCTCGAGCCGCTCGACCGCTTCGTTAGACAAGCCGGGGATCGTTCGAAAGTCGAACAGGTCGGGTATGATTATCATGGTATCGCGCTGCACTGCCGCCCATTCGCGATCCTGTCGCGCGATGTACGGCAAGTACAGCGCGTCAGCCCTGCCCTCCTCGGTGATAGCCCAAGCTTCCGTTTCGCGAGCGGCGAAGTGCTCGATAATCTGGTTTTGGCGCTGAGCTGACACAGCGCCGCCGCCGATCGCCGTCTGTCCCAAGCGCGTGGTAGCGTTGTCGGCCCTTAGCATAAGCCGATGCTCAGCGCGCGCGGTCATCATTCGGTAGGGCTCGGTGACTCCCTGCAGCGTTAAATCATCGATCATCACCCCGACATAAGATGTCCGGCGATCGAATCGTTGGGACTCGAGATCCAGCGCGGCGGCCGCTGCGTTGAGCCCCGCGACCAGCCCTTGTGCCGCCGCTTCTTCATAGCCCGTCGTCCCGTTGATTTGACCGGCCAGGAACAGGCCGGGCAGTGTCGAATGTTCAAGCGTTGCCCGCAGCTTGCGCGCATCGGCATACTCATACTCGACTGCATAGCCAGGCCGGACAATTCGGCAACGTTCAAGTCCGGCAATGCTGTTGACGAGCGCCTGCTGGACCTCGGTGGGGAGCGAGGTGCTGATCCCGTTGGGATAGACCAAAGCGGTCGTAAGCCCTTCTGGCTCAAGAAAGATCTGGTGACCGTCACGCTCACCAAAGCGCTTGATCTTGTCCTCAATCGACGGGCAATAGCGCGGCCCCCGCCCCTTGATCGCGCCGGCAAACAATGGCGAGCGATCGAGATTTGCGCCGACGATGTCATGGGTGACTGAATTGGTCCGCGCGATCGCGCAGGCCAATTCGGGTGGGCTGTAAACCGGTGGGATGGCTGACATCGACCATAGATCTCGATCGCTCGGCTGTGGCGCGAGGCGCGACCAGTCGATCGTGCGGCCGTCAAGCCGCGGCGGCGTGCCGGTCTTGAGGCGGCCCTGTGCTACCCCGATCTCGCGCAGTTGCAGCGCCAGCGGGACAGTGGATTGTTCGTCACGCCGACCGCCTGCGATCTGCTCCATTCCACAAAATAGTTGCGCGTCAAGGAAGGTGCCGGTGGCGATGATGACGGCTCGGCTCTTGATGTGCGTTCCGTCGGATAGCTTAACGCCCGACGTGCGGCCATGTTCAGTAAGCAGTTCAGCCGCCTCGCCGACAAGTATCTCAACGCCGCTGGCGTAAACGGAAGCCCGGATCGCTCGTCGATATAGGAGGCGATCGGCTTGAATCCGCGGCCCCTGAACTGCGCTGCCCTTGCTCCGATTTAGCATTCGACGGTGGATCGCCGCCCGATCTGCCGCGCGGGCCATTAACCCGTCGAAAACATCTAGCTCGCGGACCAGATGCCCCTTGCCAACACCGCCAATCGACGGGTTGCAACTCATTTGACCAATATCATCGACGCGAAACGTGATCAGCCCAACGCGCGCGCCGCGTCGCGCGGCTGCCGTAGCCGCTTCGGCACCAGCATGCCCACCACCGATTACCAGTACGTCAAACATGCGGCTCCATAGCCCAAGCAGCATTACTTTGCAGATGTTTCACGTGGAACATCATTTTCCGAGGCAGAAGCGGCCGAATAGTGCGTCAAGCATGTCATCGAGCCCAGCCCGACCAGTGATGCGATCGAATGCTTCGCGCGTCCGTCGCAGCGCATCGGCCAGGATCACCAAGTCATTAGCATTCGATTCACCAAGCGCTGCCGAAGCTTTCGCTATCTCAATGGCTTGTCGTTGGTTCAGCGCGACCTCGCCTTCACTGGGGATAAGCGTCCGAGACCGAACAACTAATAATTGCGTTAGTTGGTCGAGACCAAGCCCAGTGACGGACGATACAGCAAGCGAATGGTCTGGGGGCTCTTGTCTTCCTGACAAATCGGCCCGGGGATGGACGAGGAGAAGGTGCCGATGTTGGGGTGCATCGGCGAGATCGCCCAACCACAGCAGGATGTCAGCCCGCTCGATTTCACCGGTGGCGCGCCCAACCCCTATCCGCTCGACGGGATCGCGGCTCTCGCGAAGCCCGGCGGTATCGATCAGCACGATCGGTACACCGCCGATCGCCACGGGGATTTCAATGACGTCACGCGTGGTGCCCGGAATTTCGGTCACGATGGCCCGCTCGCTTTGGCTTAGTGCATTGATTAGGCTGGATTTCCCGACATTCGGGGGCCCTGCGGCGACGATTCGTATGCCATCTCTCAAGGCTTCGGCGCGGGGACGATCAAGCCATTCCTTCAGTTCGTCGCCAAGCATTCGCGCTTCGGCTGCCAACATCGATGAGTCGGTCGCTGTTTCATCCTCATCGTCGGCATAGTCGATCGCTGCTTCGGCCCGCGCGGACAGCCCTACGACGCGCTCGCGCCAACTCTCGATCAGTCGGCGAATCCCGCCGTCAGCGCGAAGCAGGGCCGCGACACGCTGGCTCTCGGTCTCGGCCTCGAGTAAATCGGCAAGCCCCTCGGCCTGGGTCAGATCGATCCGTCCGTTGGTGAAGGCGCGCCGAGTGAATTCCCCCGGCTCGGCGGCGCGCATCCCCGGCAAGGCAGCGAGCACATCGAGGATTGATCGCACCACCGCACGACCACCATGGCATTGATATTCCACGATATCTTCGCCCGTAGCCGAGGCTGGTGCGTTGAAGCGGAGGAGCAGAACCTGGTCGAGTACCGCGCCACTAGTTGGGTGGTGTAGCGACCTCAGCGCCGCATGGCGCGGCGGCGGGAGCGATCCGACCAGCGCTTGTGCCGCAGCAAGCGCATTGGGGCCACTCGTCCGAATTACCGCCACCGCTGCAGGTGGATGGCCACTCGACAGCGCGAAGATAGTGTCGTCGAGGCTCGACGCCTCGTTCACCGCCTAGGCCGCGAAACCGAGCACCGGGGCGACGTCTTTAAACCCCTCCCACATCATCTTGCCGGCGACGTAGAGAATGACCACGAGACCGACATAGGCGATCCAGCGATAGCGTTCGATATATTTGGCGATGACATTGGCGGCGAGGCCCATCAGCGCAACCGCGACGATTAGGCCGACGATCATAATCCCCGGATGATCACGCGCTGCACCGGCAACCGCGAGGACGTTGTCGAGGCTCATGCTGACATCAGCCACCGCGACCGCCCAAGCCGCCGATGCAAAGCTCTTGGCTGGGGCGATGCCGCTATGCTCGTCGCCCTCGATCTCGGGGCTCCCGGCGCTCTCCCCACCGTGGTGGAGTTCGCGATACATCTTCCAGGCGACCCACAGCAGAAGCACGCCGCCGGCAAGGATCAACCCGACGACTTGGAGCAACTGGGTGACAATCAAAGCGAAGAAAATGCGCAGCACCAGCGCCGCGATCACCCCGATAAGGATCACCTTCTTGCGTTGATCTGCGGGGAGCCCGGCAGCGAGCGCCCCGACCACGATGGCATTGTCGCCGGCAAGCACCAGATCGATCATCAGCACCTGGAGGAAGGCGGAGAAAGCGGCCGGCTCGGTGATGTTCGAGAAATCGTTGACGATCGCGGCCCACATGTCGGCGGGACCGCCTAGGCCTGTGGCTGGAGCAGCAGCAAGTAGCAATTCGAACATCATCCAACCCTGTCATTGATCGTCAAGGCGACCAATGCATGGTGCCATACTTGTATCCGCCGCCAAACCGACCCGCGTGGTTCGCGTGCCGGATTTGCAGCTCCGCTACTGGTTCATGCTGGCGAAGAAATCCTCGTTCGACTTGGCGTCCTTCATCTTGTCGAGCAGGAACTGCATCGCGTCGACCGTGCCCATCTGCATCAGAATCCGGCGCAACACCCACATCTTTGAAAGGACCGCAGCGTCGACCAGCAATTCCTCCTTGCGGGTGCCAGACTTGCCGACGTCGAGGCTCGGGAAGATGCGCTTGTCGCTGACCTTCCTGTCAAGCACGATTTCGCTGTTACCGGTGCCCTTGAACTCTTCAAAGATGACCTCGTCCATCTTGGACCCGGTATCGATCAACGCGGTGGCGATGATCGACAAGGATCCGCCCTCCTCGATATTGCGTGCGGCACCGAAGAAGCGCTTGGGGCGCTGCAACGCATTGGCATCAACACCGCCGGTCAGCACCTTGCCCGATGACGGCACGACGGTGTTGTAGGCGCGGCCGAGGCGAGTGATTGAATCGAGCAGGATGACGACATCCTTCTTATGCTCGACGAGGCGCTTGGCTTTCTCGATCACCATTTCGGCGACCTGCACGTGGCGCGACGCGGGTTCGTCGAAGGTCGAGGAGATGACCTCGCCCTTCACGCTGCGCTGCATGTCGGTAACTTCCTCGGGACGCTCGTCGATCAGCAACACGATGAGGAATACTTCGGGGTGGTTATCGGTGATTGCCTTGGCGATGTTTTGCAGCAACACGGTCTTGCCGGTGCGTGGCGGGGCGACGATCAGCGCGCGCTGGCCCTTGCCCTGCGGCGAGACGATGTCGATTACCCGCGCGGATTTGTCCTTCTGGGTCGGATCGGCACTGTCGAGGGTGAGCTTCTTGTCGGGATAAAGCGGGGTCAGATTGTCGAAATTGACGCGGTGACGAACCGCGTCGGGCTCGTCGAAGTTTATCTGGGTGATCCGGGTCAGGGCAAAATAGCGCTCGCCATCCTTGGGGCCGCGAATCTCGCCTTCGCAGGTGTCGCCGGTACGCAAGCCGAACTTTCGAACCA
The DNA here is from genome assembly GCA_026785645.1 of Sphingomonas bacterium. Lineage (GTDB taxonomy): Bacteria > Pseudomonadota > Alphaproteobacteria > Sphingomonadales > Sphingomonadaceae > Sphingomicrobium. The sequence goes on from JAJAZM010000050.1 coordinate 29,538, forward strand.
GGCTGGGCACGACATAGATATCGTCGGGGCCAGCGAGATAATTGGCTTCGGGCGAGCGAAGGAAGCCGAAACCGTCGTTGAGCACCTCGATCGTCCCCATCCCCATGATCTCCGCACCGGCCTCGGCGCGGACCTTGAGGATCGAGAACATCAGATCCTGCTTGCGCAGCGTCGATGCGCCTTCGATGCCCATTTCCTCGGCCATCGCGACCAATTCGGCGGGGGTGTTTTTCTTGAGATCCTTGAGATGCATCTGACTGTGGCTTTTCGATTGGATAACGCGGGAGGAGTGTACGCGCGATGGAATGAACCTGGGCGGCAGGACGCCGCGAAGGAACAGGTCGCACCGACGAAGGGAGACGGGCCGGCGCGCCGTATGTCGCGGCACTAGGTGTGGCCCTTGATTTAGTCAATATGGAGAGCGACCCCGTTCGTGTTGAAGTCCGGCTTTTCTGGCGACGCTCTTTCCGCGGGTTCAGCTGAGATAGAAAGCGAGCACCATTGCCAGAACGATGGACGCGGCTCCGATCACGGACAGATGGGGGCGACCGACGCCACCGCCGGACCCGCAAAGCGCTTGTGCAGTCGCGGAGCAACGACGAACAGTAGTGCAGTTGCCGCCAAGAACGCGCCAAACCAACGAATGAAGCGCGGATGACCGAGCGTTGGCGCAGCGATAACGAAGGCCACGCCGGCGATGGACCGCAACGCCGACTCAATCAGATTGGCGCGCGCCGTCTGGGCAAAGCCCGACAGCAACGGCAACGCGCGATCGGGCGCGAGAAGCATCGCTGCACCGACCAATACCAGATACAGGCAAGTCAGCCAAAGAACGACCAGCGCACAATTCACCAGCAGATCGTACATCTCTTTAGAACGGCCTGACGATCGCCAGCACCACGATTAGCGCCGCCGCGACACCGGGGATCTCGTTCATGATGCGTAAAGTGCGGTTCTCGAGCGGGCGCATACCCTTGGCGAGCTTCTTGCCATAAGCTGAAATCCAGCCTTGATAACCGGTCAGGGCGATGACCAGCGCAAACTTGGCGATGAACCAGGGTTGCCGAAACACATCGAGATGCACCGCCAGCATCAGCCCGAGGGCCCATACAATCACCATTGCGGGCGTAAGGATGATTGTTCGCGTACGGTCCTCGCGTTCGATCCAGGCGCGATCCTCGGCCGATCCGGGGGTGGTAGCGTGGTGATAGACGTAGAATCGCGGCAGCAGGAACAGCCCGGCCATCCAGAAGATGACGAAGGTGATGTGCGCAGCCTTGACCCACAGATAGGCGGCCCCGAGGAAACCGGCGAATTCGCTCATTACCTTCGCCCTCTGACCAGTTCGACCAATTGCTCGATATGGGCGATCGGCGTGTGCTGCCCGATGCCATGCCCAAGGTTGAAGATGTGCGGCCGGGTGCTGAGCTCGTCAAGCAAGCGCAAGGCCGCGACGCGCATCGCATCGCCCCCCGCCATCAGCGCCAGCGGATCGAGGTTGCCCTGTACCGGCAAGCCGTCGGGAAGCTCGCGATTGGCCCATACCGGATCGACCGTTTCGTCGAGCCCGATCGCATCGACCCCGGTTTCGCGGGCATAGGCGCCAAGCTTGCCGCCCGCGCCTTTGGGAAAGCCGATGATCGGGGTATCGGGATGGCGCCGCTTCAATTCGCTGACGATCCACGCATTGCGGGCGATGACGAACCGCTCGAACTGGGCTGGGGCAAGGCTGCCCGACCAGCTGTCGAACAATTGCACCGCCTCGACCCCGGCCTCAATCTGGCCCGACAGATAATCCACCGTGACCGTCGCGATGAGGTCGAGGATAATGTCCATCTTGCCGGGATCGTCATAGGCCAGTTGGCGCGCTTCGGCCTGTTCGCGGCTGCCCTGGCCGGCGATCATGTAAGTCGCGACGGTCCACGGGCTGCCGGCAAAGCCGAGGAACGTCGTCTCAGGCAACAGTAGAGGCTTGACCAGCCGCACCGTCTCATAAATCGGGTCGAGCCGCTCCATGTGCGGCTTGAGGTCACGCAGACGCACCTCGCCCATCTTGGGTGCCAGTCGCGGCCCCTCGCCGGTTTCAAACCACAGATCCTGGCCGATTGCATAGGGGACGATGAGGATGTCGGAAAACAGGATCGCTCCGTCGAGCGCAAACCGTCGAAGCGGCTGGATCGTGACCTCGGCTGCGGCAGGAGGATCATAGACCAAGTCGAGAAACCCGCCCTTGTCGGCACGCAACGCTCGATATTCGGGCAGGTAGCGGCCGGCCTGACGCATCAGCCACATCGGCGGCGGATCGCGCCGCTCCCCGCGGAGCACGGCGAGCAGCGGCTTATCGGTCGGTTCGGTTCCGGGAACGAGCGAGGGTGTCAGCCTCTTTCTCCTTATATAGTATATATTAGAATCTTAGATTGGAGTGGTAGTAGGGCGCTTGGCAACGGGGCTTAAGCGTCACTCCAGCATTTGCCAACAGATGCAGCGATAGCGCGACTCGCGCAAATCCCGCGAGTCGCATCACGCTATACCCGTGATTCACAGATTTGCCGGTCGCCCGAGGTGGGTGTGGATCGATTGTGGGCAATTGATGGACAAATTTGGACGACTATCAGGGGTTGGACGATCCCCACTTCAACCGCTAGGCGGATCACCGCTTTATCCACAGGGTTGCACATATGTCATGACTCTGGTCCTCGCCTCCGCTAGCTCGATCCGATCCGCGATGCTGGCCGCGGCCGGAGTCGCGCACCAGGTCGATCCCGCCGGAGTCGATGAAGCGGCGCTCAAACTGGCGCATGGCGGGGACGATGCCGAACTCGCGACATTGCTCGCGGAGACCAAGGCAGTCGACACCAGCCAGCGCTACTCCGCAAGGTGGGTGATCGGCGGCGATTCGCTGGTCAGTGTCGACGGACGGCGATTCGACAAGCCGGCCGATCGCGACGAGGCGGCGAGCCATCTGCGCTTCTTTTCGGGCAAGCCGATGCGGCTGACCAGTGCGGTGACGCTGGCGACCGACGGGCGAACCGACTGGTCCCACGCGGCGCAGGCGGTTCTCCATGTCCGTCCGCTTTCGAACCATTTCATCCACACCTATCTCGAAGCCGAATGGCCGGCAGTCGGCCACTGCGTCGGCGTGTTCCGGATGGAGGGGCGCGGGGTGACCCTGTTCGAGCGCGTCGAAGGCGATCATTTCACCATCCTGGGGATGCCGTTATTGCCCTTGCTGGCGGCGCTCCGGGAGCGCGAGCTGATGCCGTCATGACGTCACCTTATGCGGAAGTAATAGGCGATCCGATCGAGCAGTCGAAATCGCCCGCAATTCATGGTTTCTGGCTCACGGCGCTGGGGATTGACGGCGACTATCGCGCGCACCGCGTCACGCGTGCCGAGCTTGCCGACTATCTCGCGAACCGTCGGGCCGATCCGGCGTGGCGCGGGTGCAATGTCACCATGCCGCTCAAACTCGATGCGCTGATGCTGGCCGACGATCCGACCGATCGCGCAACCGCCACCGGCGCGGCGAATTTGCTATTCCACCGTGACGGCAAGTTGATCGCCGCCAATACCGACGTCGGCGCGATCTGCGATCTGGTCGCGCCGCTGGTGACGGCCGGCGAGCCGACCCCGATCACGTTGCTCGGCAATGGCGGCGCGGCGCGCGCGGTGCTGCTGGCGATGCGACTACTCGGGGCCGGGCCGGTCGCATTGCAGGCGCGCGACATGGCCGATGCGACCAGGCTTGCGGTTGAGTTTCGGCTGGAGGAAGGACCGCGCCAATTCGACACGCCGATTGACAGCAGGGGACTGATCAATGCGACACCGCTGGGCATGGCGGGGATTGCACCAACCAGGGTCGACATCGGCGGCATGCCGACCGACGGCTGGGTGCTCGACCTGGTCAGCAACCCGCGCTCGACGCCGTTATTGGCCAACGCCAGGGCGCGCGGACTGACGGTGATCGACGGTCTGTCGGTGCTGGTCGAACAAGCCGCCGATAGCTTCGAATTACTGTTCGGGCAAAAGCCGCCGCGCAACCGCGATGCGGAATTGTTCGCAATTTTGCGCGCATGATTCGGATCGCGATCACCGGGTCGATCGGGATGGGCAAGTCGACCGTCGCGGCGATGTTTGCCGAAACCGGCATCCCGGTGTTCGACGCCGACGCCGAAGTGCGCGCGTTGCAGGGGTTCGGCGGCAAAATGGTCGATTCGATCGAGATGCGCTTTCCCGGCACAACCCGCGAAGGAGCGGTCGATCGCGACCTCCTCGCCGCGCGCGTGCTTGGCGACCGCGACCAGCTCGCCGCGTTGGAGTTGATCGTCCACCCCGCGGTGATCGAGCGGCGCGAAGCATTCATCATCGCCAATCGCTCAGCCCCGGTCTTGTTGTTCGATATCCCCTTATTGTTTGAAACCGATGGTGAAACGGCCTTCGACAAGGTGATCGTCGTCTCTGCCCCCGCCGCAGTGCAGTGCGAGAGGGTGATGCTTCGCCCGGGCATGACCGCGGGCAAATTGGCGCGAATCATCGATCGACAGCTGCCCGATGCGATCAAGCGCGAGCGCGCCGATTTCGTGATCGACACCGGCGGAAGTATTGACGAAACCCGCGCCCAAGTGGACGAGATCCTCGCTTGCCTCGGGCTCGGCGTGGGGCGATAATGCATCATGCGTGAGATCATATTCGACACCGAGACCACCGGCCTGAGCCCGGCAGGTGGCGATCGGATGGTGGAGATCGGTTGTGTCGAGATGATCAACCGGGTCGAGACCGGGCGCAGTTTTCACGCATATTTCAATCCGCAACGCGCGATGCCGAGCGAGGCCGAGGCGGTCCACGGGCTGAGCAGCTTGTTCCTTTCGGACAAGCCCGATTTCGCCGAATCGGTCCACGATCTGCTCGAGTTTATCGGCGATTCGCCGCTGATCGCGCATAATGCGACGTTCGACTTTGGCTTTCTCAATCACGAGCTGCAGCGCTGCAGCCGGGATCCGATCTGCCTCAGCCGGATGATCTGCACCCTGGTGCTAGCCCGCTCGCGCCACCCCGGCGCCAAGCACAGCCTCGATGCGTTATGCACCCGATTCGGGGTCGATCGGTCGCACCGCGTCAAGCATGGCGCCCTGCTCGATGCGCAATTGCTCGCGCAAGTCTATGTCGAGCTGACCGGGGGCCGCCAGATCGGGCTGACCCTGGTCGGCGATGCCGTTGAAACCGCTGCAGTGTCCGGCTCCTCTGCGTCCGAGCGTCCGTTTCGGGCAGCGCGGCCTCATTTCCCGTCTGATTCGGAACGGGAACGCCACCGGCGCTTTATTGCCGCGATGGCCAATCCCTTGTGGGAGCGTTTCCTCGCTCCGATCTAGGCGAATTGCCGCCACCGCGTGATTGAAAGGAATTCTGGGTGAATGTTCGGGTCGCTGGCCACCAGGTCGAAACCGGGGAAGCGCTGCAGGCGCATGTCAGCAGCCGGGTTGAGGCCATTACCAGCCGCTATTTCGATCGCGCCGCGGCCGCCAGCGTCACCTTCGGACGCGGTCCGCATGATGATTTCACCTGCGACATCGTCGCTCCGGTGACCAATGGCGTGGTGCTAAAGGCATCGGGCCGGGCGAGCGACGCGCATGTCGCCTTCGAAGGCGCCGCCGACAAGATCGAGCGCCAGTTAAGCCGCTACGTCAGCCGGCTGCGCAATCACAAGGGCAATGGCGCCGAACCGGGAATCGGCGAGTCGGGCTTGGTCGAGGATGCCGGCTACACTATTTTCGCCTCACCCTCGGTCGCCGAAGACCCGCCTCTGAGCCCGCCGGTCATTGCCGAAACCAAGGTCGATATCCCCGCCGCGACTGTCTCGGATGCGGTCATGATGCTCGATTTGCGCAACACCAATGCGTTGATGTTCCGCAATCTTGCCAGCGGGGCGTTTAACATGGTCTATCGACGAGACGATGGCACGATCGGATGGGTCGAACCGCAAGCGTAATGACAATCGTCTGATCGACCTGTAACCGGACGGAAGCGCGTATCCGCCTGTCCTCGAGTGAAAGCTGTTCCAATGCGGCTGACTGAATTTCTTGATTTCGACGCAATCCGCGTCGGACTAGGTGCCGGCAACAAACGCCAATTGCTTCAAATGCTGGGCCAGACGGCTGGCGCTCGGCTTGGTCTCGACCCGGCGCAGATCGTCGATTCGATCGTCGAGCGCGAGCGGCTTGGATCGACCGGCTTCGGCAACGGGGTGGCAATCCCGCATGGCAAGATCGAGGGCCTCACCACAATCTATGCGCTGTTGGTGCGGATCGCCGAGCCGATCAATTACAAGGCGATCGATGGAATGCCGGTTGATCTCGCGTTCTTGCTGCTGTCTCCGCCCGACGCCGGTGCGGCGCATCTCAAGGCGCTGGCCGCAGTGAGCCGGATGATCCGCCATGGCGCGACGATCGAGAAGATGCGCGGTGCCCGCAGCCGGGACGCGCTTGCGGCTGTGCTGATGGCCTCCGAAGAGCGCGATGCCGCCTGACATTGCCTGCGGCGCGGGGGCACGAGCGCATTTGCTGAGTCTCGAATCGCTCTACGATTCGGCCCCCATCAATCGCCTGTTTGACTCGCGGTTGGCGCTGGCCACTGCGGGCCTGTCGAAGATTCACTTCACGGTGTCGCCCGGCGCCTTCCATGCCGCCGGTGCTGCTCACGGCACGCTCTATTTCAAGATGCTCGACGATGCCGCATTCTACGCCGCCAACGGCTTGGTCACCGACCGCTTCCTGCTGACCACCGCGTTCAACCTGCATTTCACCCGGCCGATGCGGGAGGGGCCGATGATTGCCGAGGGCAAGTGGATCAGCGGCAAGCGGCGGGTGTTCGTCGCCGAAGCGCGGATCATCGACGCCGATGGGGAGGAGTTTGCGCGCGGTACAGGGACATTCCTGCGCTCCCACATCGCCTTGTCGGGCCTAGACGGTTATCGCTTGAGTTGAGCGATCGCCTCCCAGCTAAGCTCGAAGCGACTGCAATCATGCGCCAGGTCGAGAGCGCAGGAGGTTTTGCGACGATCATCAAGCGAGGCGACCCGGAAAGCGGTGCGCTGATCCTGCTGATCGCAGAGCGCGGCCTGTCACGGGCTCTGCTCGAGCGGCAGATGGGGGACGATTTCGTCTATCGATGGGCAATTGCCGTGCGGCCGGACAGTGCGAATCCAGAAAAGTTCCGCCAAATAACCGATAAAGCGACGCGATTCGACCCGGATTGTTGGCTGATTGAACTGGACATCGTGGATGCGGAACGATTCATCGCTGAAACGATCGCTTTGCCTTGATCGGGTAACTCGTTTCGGGCGAAGGCAGATCCAACAGCAAGAGCGAAGGGCAGTTTCGCAAGGCAAATCGGCCGAGGACTGCCACGCAGACGGGGAACCAACCTAGGCGCAAGCGAGGCTCATCAAGGGCCCAGGCACCACGGACGGTCCGCCGCACATGTTAAAGACCAAATGACTTTTCAACTTCGTTCTGCAATACTGGTTCTCACAGGCTTGACCGCCATGACGGTCGCCCCGGCCCAAGCGTCGGAATCTCCCGAGCCGCTGATTTTCGGCAGCTCCACCGCCATTCCATCCCATTCCGTCCTCCAGCCAATCAGCGCCAGCTTCCAGCTTCCCGACACGTCGGTCGAGGTTGATCCGCTCGCGCCGGCGCTTGATTCCGAGGAGCTGGTCGAAGCGCCGATGGTTATCGTCCTCAAACCGACCGGTGACCTTGCTGCCAAGGTTGCCGCCTTGCGCGGATCGAACCCGGGAAGCCGTGAGCTCGAATGCCTCGCGGTCGGCATCTATTACGAATCGAAGAGCGAGCCGCTTGCCGGCCAGCTTGCGGTCGGTCACGTCATCGCCAGCCGCGCCAAGTCGGGCCGGTTCGCCTCGACCTATTGCGGCGTGCTGTTCCAGCGCAGCCAGTTCAGCTTCGTCCGTGGACACAGCTATCCGTCACCGGCGCGCGCCAGCCGCCAGTGGCATAATGCCGTTGCGGTTGCGCAGATCGTTGACCAGAAGCTGCACAGCTCGTCGGTCCCCGGTGCGTTGTTCTTCCACGCCAAGCGGGTTTCGCCGGGCTGGCGGCTGAGCCGACTCGGAAGCGTCGGCAATCACGTTTTCTACCGCTAGGCGAACGCCCTCCAAGCTTTCCTTCGTTCCCGAATCGTTCTAATCGTCTGCGATGAGCAGCGCGGCACCCATTCCCGATTGTTTTGTAGACGAACCGCCGGTCGCGGCCGAGGTTGCGCGCGGGGTGACTCGGCTATTTTGCCGTCGCGACTGGTTCGCAATGTGTGAAGTGCCGCTGCCCAACGGGCGCCGTGCCGACCTCGTCGCAATCGATCCCAAGGGGCATCTGACAATCGTCGAGATCAAGGTCAGTCGCGCCGATTTGGTCGGCGATTGCAAATGGCGCGACTATCTCGACTATTGCGACCGCTTCTACTGGGCCGTCCCGCAATCGCTGCGCGGCTTGCTCGACGAGGCAAATTTCCTTCCCGACGAAGCCGGACTGCTGGTCGCGGATCGCTATGATGCCGCGGTCCATCGCGAAGCGCTGCTGCGCCCGCTCAATCCTGCCCGGCGGAAGGCCGAATGGCTCAATCTCGCGCGGCGCGCGGCACGGCGACTGTCGGCGCAAATTGATCCGACGCTCGGCTTCGGCTCCTAGCGTACGGGCGCCGACTCGCTGACGTTGGACGCGCGCGACTTCACCGTCTCGATCAATTTGAGCATGTCCTTCGTCCGCGAGTCGCGATTTGCATAGTCGCGTGCGGAAAATCCCGCGGCATGATCCTTCCGATCGGGATTCGCGCCCAATTTGAGCAAGGTGCTGACGATAGCTGTCTGGCGCTGCTGCACCGCAACGATCAACGCCGTCTCGCCCAGGCGGTTGCCCTTGTCGACCTGCGCCCCGCTCATCAGCAGGCGGGCAACGCCTTCGCCATAGCCGGTTCGCGCAGCGAGGATCAGCGGGGTATCGCCTTTCTTGTCGCCGGCATCCTTGTCGGCACCATTGGACAGGAGATAGCCGACCCAATTGCTGTTGCGGGTACGGATGACGATGTGCAGCGCGGTCGCGCCATCGTCGCCGCGATGATTGACGATTGAGGGACCACCGTCCTCGATGATCTTCAGCGCCTTGCTGCCATTGGATTCCCGAAGTGCGGTCAGCAACTCGTCGCCTTTGGATGTGATTCCCTGGCTCACTGCGGGGCTTGCCACCAGCCCCAGACCAAGCGCCACCGCCAATAGGCCAATTGTTGCTCGTTTCATCACGTTCATTCGCCCCGCTATAATCCTTGATCCGCTGATAATGCCCGCCCATGGCTACACCGGCGATGAACGGACGGAAACCTTTTTGGGAACAACCCCTGGCGAGCCTTGACCGCGGCGAGTGGGAAGCGCTGTGCGACGGCTGTGGTCGCTGCTGTCTGCACAAGCTCGAGGATGAGGACACCGGCGAGCTCCATGCCACCAATGTTGCGTGCAAATTGCTTGATCGCCGCACTGGCCGATGCGGGAATTATGCAATCCGCAAATCCTTAGTCGACGATTGCGTCCAGCTCGAACGCGGCCGGCTCGACAAGCTCAACTGGCTGCCATCGACCTGCGCCTACCGGCTGCGCGCTGCCGATGAGCCGCTCAAGGAGTGGCATTATCTGATCTCGGGGAGCCGCGAATCGGTCCATGAAGCAGACCAATCGACCCGCGGTTGGACAGTTAGCGAGGTTGATGCTGGCGAGTTGGAATGGCACCTTGTCGACCGACCGCTCTAAGGGAATCGCGACTGACGGCGCGGCGCTCGATCACCCCGGCCTGCCGTGGCCGATCGCGATCCGCCATCATCCCCGGGCCCGACGGATGAGGTTGCGGCTGGACCCCGACAATCGCCGCTTACTGCTGACTTGTCCGCCACGATCAAGCCGCAAGGCGGCGATCGACTGGGCGGTCGACCAGCGGCCCTGGGTCGAATCCGAACTGGCCAAGCTTCCCCCGGGCAATCCGTTCGCGCCGGGCGAGCATATCCCGCTCGAAGGCGTCGAGGTGCTGCTCGAAAGGCTGCCCGGGCAGTCGCGGATCGTGCATCATGATGACGGTAACCGCTTGGTCTGCGGCGGCCCGCCGGATGGCTTCGGACAGCGGATCGAGGCGTGGCTCAAGCGTCGCGCGCGCGATCTGCTTTCGGCCGAGACCGCCGAGATCGCGCGGCGCGCCGGGGTTACCGTCCGAGGCGTCAGTATCGGCGACGCCTCGTCGCGTTGGGGTAGCTGCTCGGAGTCGGGCGCGATCCGTTACAATTGGCGATTAATCCTCGCGCCGCCCGATGTTCGTCGCTGGGTGGTCGCGCATGAAGTCGCGCATCGGGTGCACATGAATCACGGTGCTGCGTTCAAGGCGCTCGAAGCAGCGTTGTTCGACGGCGACGTGGACTCCGCGCGATCAGCCCTGCGGCTGGTCGGGCCGCGGCTCAAGCGGGTCGGGCGCGGGCTCTGACCGCGGCGGTTGCGGGGGTTGCGGCGGCGGGCGTTGCTGCTCGCGCTCGGGCGGCGGGCTATTGAAGATCCGGTCGAGTTCGGACTGGTCGGGACCGCCGGGACCCGAGACTCCGCCGGTGGCCATCGGATCGGTCGGCTGCGGGCCGATTGGATTGCCATTTTCATCGACCAGGGGCGGGCTGATCCCGTCCTGATAGGGCAGGCCCCATGTTTCTTCGTCGGGCTCGAGCTGCCAGTCGGGCAACGGCACGTCGGTTTCAAACTTCTGCACCGGGCGATTGGCCACCGCGATGCGCATGAAGTCGGCAAAGGCGCGTGCCGGGGCGGTGCCGCCCTGAAGCCCGGCAACGGCCTTGGCATCGTCGCGGCCCATCCACACCCCGGTGGTCAGTCCGCTCGAAAAACCGATGAACCAACCGTCCTTGTTAGAGGTGGTAGTGCCGGTCTTGCCCGCGACCGGGCGGCCGATCTGGGCAGCACGGCCGGTGCCGCTAAGCACCGCCGACTGAAGCAGATCGGTCATCCCGGCTGCGACCCACGGCGCGACCAGCACGCGCTCTTCGACGCGCTCATGCTGGTAAAGCAAGCGTCCGTCGGCCGACACCACCTTGCGGATCGCATAGGGCATCACCGACACCCCGCGATTGCCGACAGAGGCGAAGGCGCGAGTCATGTCGATCAACCGCACGTCGCTGGTACCGAGCACCATCGAGGGATAGGTCGAGATGTTGGTGCCGACCCCGAACCGCCGCGCCATGTCAGCGATCGTCCCGAAGCCCAATTCGGCGCCGATCTTGGCGCTGATGGTGTTGATCGACCGCGAAAAGGCTTCACGTACCGACACCGGGCCGGCAAAACTTCGGGTCGAGTTGCGCGGTTTCCAGCCATCGACCTCGAACGGTGCGTCGACGATCGTATCGGTCGGTTTGCGACCCGCTTCGAGTGCCGCCAGGTAGACGAAGATCTTAAACGCCGATCCAGGTTGCCGTTCGGCTTGCGTGGCGCGATTGTAGAGCGAGGTGACGTAATCGCGGCCGCCGACCATCGCCCGCACCGCGCCGTCGCGATCGATCGACACCAATGCGCCTTGCGCTCCGCTCGGGGCATTGGCGTTGATCGCTCGATCGGCGGCAGCCTGCATCCGCGGGTCGAGCGTCGTCCACACGTCGATCGGCTCTGACGTCTCGTCGATCAATGTGTCGAGCTGGGGCAATGCCCAATCGGTGAAGTAACGGGCGCTGTTCTGCTTGGCCGCTGGCTGGACCCGGATCCGCGCGGCGTCGACCTGGGCGCTTGGCGACAGGAAGCCATTGTCGATCATCGACTTGATCACCACCCCGGCGCGGCCGCGCGCGGCGTCGACATCGGCGGTCGGCGAATAGTTGGACGGTGCCTTGACCAGCCCGGCAATGATCGCCGCTTCGCCAAGGCTGAGATTGTCCGCGCCATGGCCGTAAAACGTCCGGCTGGCGGCGTCGATGCCATAAGCGCCGCCGCCGAAATAGACCCGGTTGAGATACAGCTCGAGGATCTGGTCCTTGCTGAACTTGCGCTCGATGGCCAGCGCCAGAACGCCTTCCTTGACCTTGCGCCCGAAGGTGCGGCTGTTGGTCAGGAAGATGTTGCGCGCCAATTGCTGGGTGATGGTCGATCCGCCCTGCTTCCACTGGCCGGTGTCGAACCGCACCTTGATTGATCGCGCCATGCCGATCGGGTCGACTCCCAAATGTCCGCGGAAGCGCTTGTCTTCGACCGAGATCATCGCTGCGCGCATTGTCGCCGGAATCTTGTCATAAGGCAGCCACTGGCCGAAGCTCGGTCCCATCGTCACCAGCACGGTGCCGTCGACGGCGCGCACTCGGATCATCTGGCCAAGGTCGTTGCGCTGCGTCAGCTCGTCATAATCGGGCAGTGACGTCATCGCCACGCCAACCGCGACGATCAGCGCAAGCAGCCCGAGACCAGCAGCGGCAAGGCCATATTTGAGGACCGTGACCAAGCGCGAGCCGATGGTTTTTGGGGAGGAACTAGCCATTCGCGATCAAGCGATAGGAACAAGCCGGGGTCGCGGCAAGAGTCAGTCGCCGCCGCCGTCGCTATCGCTGTTAGCCCGATCCGCTCCAGCCTCATCTGCGGTAAAGTCGAGCGACGCCGAATTGATGCAGTAACGCAGCCCCTTGAACCCCGGACCGTCGGGGAAGACGTGGCCGAGATGGCCTTCGCATTTGGCGCATTTGACCTCGGTCCGAGTCATTCCGTGGCTGACGTCATGATGCTCGTCAACCGCTTCGCCACCCATTGGCGCGGTGAAGCTCGGCCAACCGCTGCCGCTGTCATATTTGTCGTCGCTGCGGAACAACGGTGCCCCGCATCCAGCGCACACATAATCGCCTTGTGCCTTGTTGCTGTTGAGCGGACCGGTCCATGCCGGCTCGGTGCCGCCCTCGCGCAGCACGCGATATTGTTCCGGGGTCAGTTTCGAGCGCCAGTCGATGCCCTGAATGTCGCGGTCGTCGGGGATGGTCATGAGGTGGCTCCTGAAGCAAAATTGGTGAAGCGGGGCTTAACCATCTTTTCATCCCTGCCCAATAGGCTGGCGCACATGTCGGGCCTGCGTTTTGCCCTGTTGTCGCCAATCGCCCTGCTTGCCGGGGCATTTGCCATGCCCGGTCGGGCACCGGCGCAATGCCGGTTGTGCGACACGCCAACCACGGTTCCCGATCAGTCCAGCGCGTCGATGACGATCCGGCTCGAAGTCCAGGCGCGGCTTGATTTCGACCAGATTCTGCTGCTCAATTCGGCGTCGTCGGGAACCGCGCGAATCGCCCCCGACGGATCAAGCTCGACCAGCGGATCGATCGGCGCGTTAAGCGGGCGGGCAATGGTCGGCAGCGTGATCGTCCGTGGCGAGCCGGGCCGACTGGTGCAAATCGGCTTTCCTGGTTCAATTCAGCTGTTTGGGCTGACCGGAAGCTCGATCCGGGTGCGCGCGCTGACTAGCGACCTGCCAAGCGCGGCGCGGCTCGATTCGCAAGGAATGCTGCGGTTCCGCTTCGGCGGCGAACTGGACGTGTCGGGCAATGTGGAAGGCGATTATCGCGGGGATATCCCGATCACCGTCGACTACCTTTAACGCTTCCAGATGAGACTGGTCCGATCCGGACCAAA
>JAJAZM010000051.1 GCA_026785645.1 Sphingomonas bacterium
ACCGCCAGCATGTGCGAATTCGGCCCAATCGCGCCCAGGAATTCGATCAGATAATCGACATAATCGTCGAGGTCGAAGCCGCCCTGTTCGATCGGCACCAATTTGGCATCGTGCCAGTCGGTGATGAACACGTCATGCTTGGGCAGCATCCGCTCGACCGTACCGCGCAGCAATGTCGCGAAATGGCCCGACATCGGCGCGACGATCAGTAGTTTGGGCTGATTCTCCACGCCGTCCTTCTTGAAATGCTTCAATCGCCCGAACGGCTTGGACAGGATGATCTCTTCGCTGACCGCGACGAGCTTGCGCCCCACGGCGACTTCCTTGATCCCGAATTCGGGCTTGCCGCGCGGCGCGGCGGCGTGGGCGAAGACGTCGAGGCTGGCGGCGACGATCGGCCCCATCGCGCCATAGGACCAGGGGTTGGCGGGGTTGTGGAGCCATCCGGCACCCATCGAAGCGGCTCGACCGGCTCCTGCGAGCAGCGAGCGTTGCACCTCATAGGCGTCGTACAGCATCCAGTTTCCTTGGTTGGTTGATCCGGGAAAAACGAGACTGGACCCCAAAGGCTCCATCCGCAAGGCAAATGCTGCGCTGCACGCGCTGCATCGCGGCAATTGAGGCGGGCGCACCACACTGCTAGGCGGTTGCTTATGGCAACCCGTCCCGAACCGCCCAAGGCGAAGAATCTCTCCGGCCTGCGCATGGTATGGGGCTTTGCCGCTCGCTATCGCGCCCAACTGGTCGGCGCGGCCACCGCCTTGTTGTTCGCCGCCGCCGCCACTTCCGGCGTGCCCTATGCGTTCAAGCTGATCATCGACCGCGGTTTCTCCGGCGGGGGCGATATCGCGCGCTGGTTTCAATATCTGCTGATTCTGGTGGTGGTGATGGCGATCGCCACCGCAGTCCGTTTCTATTTCGTCAGCTGGATCGGCGAGCGGGTCGTTGCCGACATCCGCCTCGCGGTGCACCGCAACCTGCTCCGCCTCGCACCCGCCTTCTTCGAGGAAAATCGCCCCGCCGAAATCGCCAGCCGGATCACCGCCGATACGACGATCATCGAGCAGACCGTCGGAACCACCATTTCGGTCGCGCTGCGCAATATCGTGATGGGCACCGCCTGCGCGATCATCCTGTTCATCCTCGCCCCGGCGCTCGCCTCGCGCCTGCTGATCGCGATTCCGCTGATCGTGCTTCCCTTGGTGTTCCTCGGGCGCAAGATCCGCACCATCTCGGTTAGCAGCCAGGATCGCATTGCAGACGTCGGCACCATCGCCAGCGAAGTGCTGGGCGCGATGAAGATCGTCCAGGCTTATAACCAGCAGGACCGTGAGGCCGAGCGCTTCACCTTGGCCACCGAGGCGGTCTTCTCGGTCGCCAAGAAGCGCATCCTGCTGCGCGCGATCATGACCGCAATCGTCATCGCCCTGATGTTCGCCGCGATCACGATGATCATCTGGAAGGGCGCGACCGACGTTGCCGAGGGGCGCATGACCGGCGGCACGATCGCCGCCTTCGTGCTTTACGGCGGGCTGCTCGCGGGCGCGTTCGGAGCCTTGAGCGAAGTCTATGGCGACCTGCTGCGCGCGTCCGGCGCGTCCGAGCGGCTCGGCCAGTTGCTCAGCGCCCGGTCCGAGATCACCGCCCCCGCCAACCCCGCAACGATGCCGGTTCCGTCGCGCGGCGAGCTTGAGTTCGAGCATGTCGGCTTTCGCTACCCGACCCGGCTCGAGGTTTCGGCGCTGCACGATTTCTCGCTCAGGGTCCGCCCCAACGAGCGGCTCGCGGTGGTCGGCCCGTCGGGCGCGGGCAAGACCACCCTGTTCCAGCTCGCCGAGCGATTCTACGATCCGCAGGAGGGCCGCATCCTGCTCGATGGGGTCGATCTCAAGCTGGCCGATCCGGCCGACATCCGCGAACGCATCGCGATGGTCCCGCAGGAAGTGGTGATCTTCGCCGCCTCGGCCCGCGACAATCTTCGCTACGGCAATTGGGACGCTTCGGAGGACGAGATCTGGGCCGCAGCGCGCGACGCCAATGCCGAAACCTTCCTCCGCCAGCTGCCCGACGGACTCGACACCTTCATGGGCGAAGGCGGCGCGCGTCTGTCGGGTGGCCAGCGACAGCGGATCGCCATTGCCCGCGCGCTGCTTCGCCGCGACGCGCCATTGCTGCTGCTCGACGAAGCGACCAGCGCGCTCGACGCCGAGAGCGAGGCTGCGGTGCAGAGCGCGCTCGAGCGGCTGATGGAAGGCCGGACGACGATCGTCATCGCCCACCGCCTCGCCACCGTCCGCGCCGCCGACCGGATCATCGTGATGGATGGCGGCCGGATCGTCGAGGAAGGCACCCATGCCATGCTCGCCGGCTCGGGTGGCCTCTACGCCCGCCTTGCCCGCCTCCAGTTCCAGGGCGAAGCGGCCTAAGGCCTGGCCCATTCGGCATCCATTCACCCGCTCCGTGCGTATCTGACGGCATGACCAACATGCAGTTCAACCGTCGCGGCCTGTTCGGTGCCGCCGCGCTCACCGCGATCGGGGTTGCAATCAGCGCCCGCTCGGTCGCCGCTCCGACCAGGTTCCAAGTCACCAGGACCCCCGCCGAGTGGCGCAAGCGACTCGGGGCCGAGCGCTACAATGTGCTTCGCCAGGAAGGCACCGAGCGACCCTACAGCTCGCCGCTCAACAAGGAAAAGCGGCGCGGGATTTACGCCTGCGCCGGCTGCGACCTGCCCGTTTTCCTGTCGACCGCCAAGTTCGACAGCGGCACCGGCTGGCCGAGCTTCTGGCGCGAATTTCCGGGCAACGTCGCCTACAAGCGCGACACGTCTTTATTCATGAACCGCACCGAGGAACATTGCCGCCGCTGCGGCGGGCATCTCGGCCATCTGTTCGACGACGGCCCCAAGCCGACCGGCAAGCGCCACTGCATCAATGGCCTGTCGCTGACCTTCCGCCCAGCTTGATTTTCACGCACGATCGAGTTGATTCTCAAAACAGACTGGGTTCCAAGTCGAGAAGCTGTGCGGCATGAATAATGGGCAAATGCTCCAGGCCTTCGGTCCTCGGTCAATTCTAACTATTGGAGGAACACTCTCGCTCACCATTGAACAAACGGAATGCGTGAGTAACATCTCAACGGAAGCTGGTGTGCTTTTCGGACCTTAGTTCACAAAATGAACGCTTCGTTGGCCTAGCGCCCATCCTTCCAACGAAAAAAGGGCGGCCCCGCAGGGCCGCCCTATCCTACTCTACAACCCGCGAAGGGCCTAGAAATTCATGTAGGCTTCGTTGCCGACGAAACCCATTTTTTCGACCTTGGCGCGCTTGGTGATCGCAAGCACTTCGTCAACCAGACCATAGCTCGCATCGGCTTCGGGCTGGAGATGAAGCTCGGGAACCGGGTTCATCTGCTGCGACGCATCGAGATATTGACGCAACGTGCCCTGATCGACCGGCGCACCGTTCCACAGGATCGCACCGGCCTGGGTGATCACGATCTTGTTCTTGATCGGGTCGACCGGCGGCGGGGTGAGATTCTGCTGGTTCTGCGGCAGATCGAGCTTCACCGCGTGGCTCTGGATCGGGATGGTGATGATGAACATGATGATCAGCACGAGCAGGACGTCGATCAGCGGCGTCATGTTCATTTCCATCATCGGCTCAGCGGATTCGTTGGAGCTGGTGGTTTGCATTGCCATCGAAAATTGCTCCTAAAGCCGGGTGGTCTTGCCGCCCGGGGGGGGCTCGGAAATGAACCCGACGCGCGCGAAACCGGCACGCTGCATGGTGAATACGGCACCACCGATGCATTTGTACGGGGTGTTGATGTCGCCGCGGATATGCGCTTCGGGCATATTTTCCTCGGTCACATTCTCCGCGCCGCCGACGTCCTTGATCAAACCCTCGAGCTTCTTGACCGCACGGTCGAGCAGCTCGTTGGAATCTACCTTGGTCAGGTTCCAATAGACGCCGCAGCTTCCATCGGGCTCACCACGAACCGACAGATTGACGTTTTCCGGCTTGGTTTGGGTCGCTTCGTAGCGGACGCTCGGTAACTTGACCGGCACCGTCTGCAACACCACCGGCACTGTGATCAGGAAGATGATCAGCAACACCAGCATGATGTCGACCAGCGGCGTCGTGTTGATGTCGGACATGGGGACGTCGTCGTCGCCGTCTGCTGGACCTACATTCATCGACATGGTTTGGCATTCCTCGAAAATTCAGTCGCCGCCCGGTCATCCGGTCCGGCGCACGAACGCGCCAGCCGGACGATCGGGATATTTAGCTGACGCGGTCGGTCGGAGTCGCGTTCGGATTGGCCTGCGCACCGGTCGAGGTCATGCCCGGACGGAGCGGCTCGCTGCCACGCTGGGTCGGCGCTGCGGCCGATTTGGTCTGAGCACTGCCCTTGACTGCCGAACCCGACATCATCGGTTTCACCGCGCCGCCCGAGGCAAGATAGCCGTGGACATCGTTGGTGAAGGCCGACAGATCCTCGGTGACGGTCTTGTTGCGACGGATCAGCCAGTTGTAGGCAAGCACTGCCGGAACCGCGACGACCAAGCCGAGCGCGGTCATGATGAGCGCTTCGCCGACCGGGCCGGCGACGGTGTCGATCGAGGCCTGGCCCGACGCGCCGATCTTGATCAACGCGCGGTAGATGCCCACGACGGTGCCGAACAAGCCGATGAACGGCGAAGTCGAGCCGACCGTGGCGAGGAACGCCAGGCCTTCGCCGAGACGCGCCGAAATGGCGCCCTGCGAGCGCGCCAGGCTGCCCGCGACCCACTCATGCTGGTCGACCGGGTCGGTCAGCTTACTGTGCTGGTCTTGAGCGATCAGCGCGTCCTCAACGATCGAGCGATAGGCGCTTTTGGCGTCGAGCTTGGTCGAGGCTTCGCGAAGGTTGGGCGAATTCCAGAAGCTGGCACGAACCTTCTTACCCTGGTTGATGATCTTCTGCTGCTGCAGGAATTTGGTGAACAGGATGTAGAACGTGCCGATCGACATGCCGACCAGGATGACGAACGTCGAAATCGAGATCGCGCCTCCTTCTTCAAGTGCCTGGATCAGGCCGTAGGGATTTTCACCGGCCGGAGCAGCGGCCGCCGCAGCAAGCAGGAAAGCGGGAATTGCCATGATTGTTTTCCTTTGAAATTCTAGTGCATTGTTGTGCGTGGTTAGCTTGGGTTTATTGAAGCACCCACTTGATAACCTGCCTGACCGTCGCCGACGTGGTGGCACCGGTATTATCCTGCGCTGGCGTGAATCGCGCCCGGCTCGTGAGAATTCGACAGGTCGTCGAATCCAGTGAGCGCGAGCCGCTCGACGACGCTACCGAACAACCGGCGATCCGTCCGTTCGGACCAACCGTCAGTGACACCGTCACCGATCCCTGCTCCTCATTCTGGATCGCAGCGTCCGGATAATCGTCGTTGCGGATCAGACCTTGCAGATTGCCCGAGACGCTCTTCGGCTGAGTTACCTTGGGTACCGGCGGAGCCGGTGGCGCTGGTGGCGCGGCAATCGGCGTCGGCGGCAACGGCGGCTGGATCAGCGGCGTCGTCTGGATCTGGAGCGGCGGCGAATCGAAGCGCACCATCGGCGGCGGGGCGCTGACCTGCGGCGGAGGCGGCAGCGTGTCCGGCGGGGGCGGCGGCTCCTCGGGGGGCGGCGGCTCCTCCTCGACGTCGAATGTTTTGAGGTCCTCGACGGACTTCTTGACCACATTATAGGCCAAGCCGGTGATGATCACGTAACCGAGCAAAACATGGACGAGCGCGACGATCACGATCGAGACCGTGCGATTCGAGCCTATTTCCTTACGTTGGGCGTATGACATTAAGCCGCAACTCTCCTTTATGTCCGTGGTCGAAAGGCCACGAATTTGGCAAGACACTATACGCGCATCCCGCCCTGTTTGGAACTACCGATGTATCAACATATCATTCGACGAGATGCGCGCTTCCTTAATTGAGGCAAAATCGCGGCGCAACGTCTTTTGTTCCCTTGGCGGCACGACATCGGTCAATCATTTACCAGCTACGGTGCGCAGCCGGTAAACGACGCGACCTCGACTCCGACCTTTCTGGCATCGCCGTAAATGTCCGGTTTGGCGCTTGAAACGCGCAGCGCCTTGACCCCGCGCATTGCCGCCAGCCGCTGGTAAATCGCCTCTACCAGCGTCTCCTGGAGATTGTAGCGCCGCGCCCCTGCCAGCCGGATCACTTCGTTGCGCAGGAAGTCATAATTCCACGCCGTCTCCGGGCGATCGTCGGCCGGCATTGCAAGATCCTCGAGCCATAATTCGACCGTAACCAGCAACCGCTGCGGAGAGCCGATCTCGAAGTCGTGGAATCCGATATCAGTCTGCACCTCGAGCGAGTCGAGCATGATCTTGCTCGACTTGACCGCCAGTGCGGCCGGAATCAGTCCGTCGAGCGGCGCTAAATTTGTCATTTCGTCTCCAAAAATTGCACATCGCGTGACAGCGACCAGAATCGCTGGCCGCCGTCGAGCGTCAAGATTTCGCCGGTCATTGCGGTCGCGTCGATCAGGTAGCGCAACGCCGCGACCACGTCGCCCGGCTCGACCCCGCGCCCCAGCGGATTGAAGCGATGCATCGCCTCGAAATTGCGTTCGTCCTGACCATCCGACTGGAGCATCAACGCCGGCGCGATGCCGTTGACCCGGATTCCCTGCCCCGCCAACGCTCGCGCGCTCAATTCGGTCAGCCCGGCCAGTGCCATCTTGGACAAGGTATAACTTAGATAATCGGGGTTGAGCGCCGACAATTTGGCATCGAGCAGATTGACTACCAGCCCCCCCGAATCGCTGACCCGCGCAGCGAACATCTGCGTCAGCAGCGCCGGCGCCCGGACATTGACCGCCATATGCGAATCGAACCCCGCCGCTCCCAACGTCTCGATCCGGTCCTCGGCAAAGCGCGCTGCATTATTGACCAGCAGCGCGACCGGCGGGAGCCCCTCGCTCGCCGCGAAGATCGCCGCCGCCGCGCCTGCCTCGGCCAGATCCGCCGCCACCGCGACCGCGCCCTCGGGCACCGCATCGTCGGCATGATGGACATGCGCCACCACCGCCCAGCCATCTGCCAGTAGGCTTTCCGCAATCGTCCGACCGACTCGCTTTCCGGCGCCGGTGACGATTGCTGTGCTTGTCGGTTGCTTCACCATCGCACGCGGATTGCGTCGGCCCGCGCGCAATGACAAGAGCAAAGCCATGCCCGAGACCCACCCGCCCATCGTCATTACCGGCCGCAGCCTCACCGATCTGGCCAAGCTGATCGGCGAGCGCAGCCACCCCCCGGTAGATCGCTGGAACCCCGATCATTGCGGAAATTCGGACATGCGCATCGCCGCCGACGGGACCTGGTATCACCTCGGCAGCCCGATCACCCGCCCGGCGATGGTTCGCCTTTTCTCGACCGTGCTTCGCCGCGAGCCCGATGGCACCCACCTGCTCGTCACCCCGGTCGAAAAACTCACGATCGAGGTTGAGGTCACTGCGTTTCGCGCCATCGCCATGACTAGCGAGGGGCAAGGCGACAAGCGCACCATCGCGTTCGAGCTCGACAGCGGCGACGCAATCATCCTCGGCCCCGACCATCCGCTGACCATCGGCCAAGACTTGCACGGCCCGAGCCCGCGCCTCGCGGTCCGTTACGGGCTCGAGGCGTTGATCGCCCGCCCGCTCTATTACGAACTCGCCGAGATTGCGCTGGCCGAGGCTAACGAGCCGCCCGGCGTGTGGAGCAACGGCGCTTTCTTCGCGCTCCAATGACCCTTGCTGCCAACTTGATCCTTGGCCGCCTCAAGGCCGCCCTCGAGCTCCCCCCGCCGCCGGGCCTGCTCGCCGGCGACCTCGCCGAACTGCCCGCTGGCGAACTGGTCACCGCCGCGGTGCTGGTCGCGATCACCGACCGGCCCGAGCCCGGGCTCCACCTCACCTTGCGCCGCGAGAATATGCGCTCGCACGCCGGCCAGGTCGCCTTCCCCGGTGGCCGCCTCGATCCCGGCGAGGATGTCGTCACCGCAGCGCTGCGCGAGGCGGAGGAGGAGATCGGCCTGCCCCCGGCTGCGGTCGAACTGTGGGGCGCGGCCGACCAGTATCGGACCGTCACCAATTACCTCGTCACCCCGATCCTCGGCCTCGTCCCCCCCGACCTTGCGCTGTCGCCCCACGAGCACGAGGTCGCCGACCTGTTCGAAGCGCCCTTGTCCTTTGTGCTCGATCCGGCCAACCAGCATCGCATGAGCGCGGAATTCCAGGGGGCGACCCGAACCTATTACCAGATCAACTGGAACGGCCGCCGCATCTGGGGCGCGACCGCGGCGATGCTGGTCAACCTCACCCGGCGACTGGAAGCGGCGTGAGGCTCGACGCGGAACGCTGGCGGGGGCGGCGCGGGGTGGCGCGAATCCTCGACGCGCTCGGTGCCGACCAAGGGCTGACCCGCTACGTCGGCGGCGCGGTGCGCGACGAATTGCTCCAGATCCCAGTCAATGACATCGATTTCGCTACCCGGCTTCGGCCCGATCAAGTCGTCGCCCGGCTCGAAGCGGCGCGGATCAAGGCGGTCCCGACCGGGATCGCCCACGGCACGATCACCGCCGTCGCCGATGGCCAGCCGGCCGAGATCACCACCCTTCGCGCCGACGTTTCGACCGACGGTCGCCGCGCCACCGTGGCCTTCTCCGACGATTGGAAAGCCGACGCCGAGCGCCGCGATTTCACCATCAACGCGCTCTACGCCGATCCCCAGACCGGCGAAATTTTCGACTATTTCGGCGGGCTGGGGGACATTGCGGCGCGCCTCGTCCGCTTCATCGGTGATCCGCTCCAGCGCATCGCCGAGGACCATTTGCGGATCCTGCGCTTCTTCCGCTTCCACGCGCGGTTTGGCCAAGGCGAGCCAGACGCGGCCGCGCTCGACGCCTGCACCGCCCGCGCCAACGACCTCATGGCCTTGTCGCGCGAACGGATCGCCGACGAGACCGTCAAGACGCTCGGCCTGCCCGATCCGGTCGGGACCATCGCGTTGATGGTCAATCGCGGCATCTTCATACCCGTCCTGCCCGAGATCATTAGCGCTACCCGCCTCGCCGCGCTGGTTGCCGACGAAGCCGCGGCGACCATCGCCCCCGACGCGATCCGCCGCCTGGCCGCGCTGCTCCCGCCAGATCCGGCGATAGCCGACAAGGTCGCCGCGCGGCTCAAGCTGTCCACGAAAGCCCGCAAGCGCCTCGCCGCCGCCGCCGATCCCGACCTGTCGACCAACCCCCGCGCGCTTGCTTATTGGGCCGGCACCGAAACCGCGATCGACCGCTTGCTCCTCGCCGGCCACCCCGCCGATGCAACCGCGCTGACCGCTTGGCCGGTCCCGCGCCTGCCCATCTCGGGCGGCAAATTGATCAAGCTCGGAATGACCGAAGGCCCCGCGGTCGCCACCGCCTTGAAGGCGATCGACCGTCGCTGGGTCGCCGCCGGTTTCCCCGACGGCCCCGCCTTCGACCAATTGGTCGCGGAGGAAGTCGCACGCGGAGGTAAGGGATGAGCATCACCGCGCTGCGCCACGCCGCTTATGCGGCGCTCGAGCCCCACGCCCGTAAGCATCACGGGCTGTCGCTGGTCAACAAATTGCTGGTGATCTGCATCGTCGTCGCGGCCGCCTTTGCCATCCTCGAGACCGAGCCCGAACTGATTACCAGCCGCCAGCCCCTGTTCCGCACCGCAGAGTTGATTTTCGGCGCGATCTTCACCGTCGAATATATCGTCCGGCTGTGGATCGTCCCCGAAAACCCCGATTATGCCAAATACCGCTTCCCGCGCCTGCGCTATTCCGTCAGCTTCCCCGCGATCATCGATTTGCTGGCGATCGTCCCGACCTTCGTCACGCTGGGCGCGACCGGCGGCGGCAGCCTGCTGCTGCGTTTCTTCCGCGTGCTGCGCATCCTCCGCCTCGCCAAGCTCGGCCGCATGTCGAGCGCGTGGCGCGACCTGTCGTCGGCGGTCACCGAACGCCGCCACGAACTGTTGCTCACCATCAGCATCGCCGGGATCGTGCTGCTGGTCGCCTCGACCCTGATGTACTGGGCCGAAGCCGGTGCCCAGCCCGACAAGTTCGGCAGCATCCCGCGCGCGATGTGGTGGTGCATCGTCACCCTCACCACGGTCGGTTATGGCGACGTTTATCCGGTCACGTTGTTGGGCAAAAGCCTCGCCGGCCTCGTCGCCATCGCCGGCATCGGCCTGATCGCCATGCCCACTGGAATCCTCGCCGCCGCGTTCAGCGACGTCGTGCAGCGGCGGCGCGCGGAAGCGGCGGAAGCCGCATTGAAAGATGATCGCGGCTAGCGGGGCTTATCCCAGCGCCCGCAATGGCAGCGGCGCGAGGAACACCCCGCCGGCCTCGTTGCCCAGCGCCCAGCGGATTTGCGCCGGAACGTCGCCCGTCTTGGGCACCCGCAAATCGAGTCGCTCGCCAATCTTCAGCTGCGCCTCGGCGGTCAGCTTGAAGCCGTCCTTGCTTATGTCGGTGATGATGGCGCGGATTTCCTCGCCCCCCGGCCGAAGCAGCACCGCTTGCAAGTCGGTCGACACCCGCGGGCCGCGCTTGATCTCGCCTACTTCCCTCACTTGTCCGCTCCCAACTGGCGGCACGTCCAATAATCGAGCGCCGCTTCAGCTTCCAAAGGTTTGGCGAAATAATAGCCCTGGCCGCTGGCGCAGCCGAGCGTCGCCAAGGTCGTCGCCAGTTCGACCGTTTCGATCCCCTCGGCGGTGGTCGACATGCCCAGTGCGTCGGCCAGGCTGAGCACCGCCCGGACGATCGCTACGCTGTCGGGGTCGACCATCATCCCGGTGACAAAGCTGCGGTCGATCTTGAGCACGTCGATCGGCAACCGCTGGAGGTAGGCCAGGCTCGAATAACCGGTCCCGAAATCGTCCATCGCCACCGTCGCGTCCAATGCCTTCAAGGCTTCGAACACACGCTGGGCCCGGCCCGGATCCTGGACGATCGAGCTTTCGGTCAGCTCGAGCGTCAGCCGGTGGCCGGTCAGCCCCGATGATCTGAGCGTGTCCTCGACCATTGCCGCGATATTGTCGCGCGCCACCTGGATCGCCGACAGATTGACCGCGACATAGGCGTCGATCGGCGCTCCATTGTGCTGGTCCCATCCGGCCAGCGTCTGCGCTGCTTTGTCCATCGCCCAGCGCCCGAGCGTCAGGATCAGCCCGCTTTCCTCGGCCACCGGGATGAATTCGGTCGGGCTGATCTCGCCGCGATCTTCATGGGTCCAGCGGGCCAGCGCCTCGAACCCGCTGACCTTTCCCGACTGCAGGTTGATCAGCGGCTGGTAAAATAGCTTCAGCTCGTCTTTCTCGAGCGCACGGCGAAGTTCGGTCTCGATCGAGAAGCGGCGCCGCGCCTGGCTCGCTTCCTCGGGCTGATAGACTTGCGGGGTCCCCGCTGCCTTCGCCTGCTTGACCGCAAACTGCGCGTTGCGGAACAATTCCTCGGGGTCCTGGTCGGGTTGCATCATCGCCAGCCCGATCGCGCATTCGACCCTGATCTCGAGGTCGGACAATTTGAACGGCGCGGTCATCACGTCCTGGATGCGGTCGGCGGCGCGCATCGCATCGTCCATGCCCTTGCGAAGCGCGACGATGATGCCGAATTCATTGCCCCCGGTGCGCGCCAGCCGGTCGCCCGATCGCAACGCCGAAATCAGCCGCCGGGCGAAGGTGATCAGCAGTTCGTCGCCGAACAGGCCGCCCATGCTTTCGTTGATCCGGCTGAAGCGAAGCATGTCGACGATCAGCACCGCATGGCCCCACGGCCGCACCAGCCCGTCGCTCCCGACCAGGTCCCCCGGCCCGCTTTCGGCGGATTCGATCATCTCGCAGAACGCCAGCCGGTTGGGCAGGCCGGTCAGGCTGTCGCGAAGCATTTCGGCGCGAAGCGCGGTTTCGGCCTGAACCTCGATCGTCCGGTCGACCATGCTGACCAGGCAGCGCGGACCCCATTTCGGATCGCGCGCCAAGGGTGCCAGCTTGATCCGGTAATGGATCGCCCCGACCCCGTCGCCGAGACTGAACTCAAGTTCGCTTGGGGCTTCGAAGTCGGCCAGGAACGATTCCATCAGCCGGGCGATCTGGAACTGCGTGCAATCGCGG
The DNA here is from genome assembly GCA_026785645.1 of Sphingomonas bacterium. Taxonomy (GTDB): domain Bacteria; phylum Pseudomonadota; class Alphaproteobacteria; order Sphingomonadales; family Sphingomonadaceae; genus Sphingomicrobium. Next base: position 12,204 of record JAJAZM010000051.1, read on the forward strand.
AAATCGCCGGCCATCATCGCCGGATCGCCAATCGTCTGAATCACATCGTCGAACTTCTTGTTGCGATCGGACAGCTTGAGCACGCCGCGGCTGTTCAGCCCGACCACCGCCGCCGCGATCGGCAGGGCGTCGAGGAGGTCGCGGTCGCCCTCCCCCATCGCCACGTGCAGCGCGGGCACGGCCGCGACACGCGCGGAATTGCGCCCCGTTCCGGGTTGTTTCGCCACCTGCATCCCCTTGCAATAATCCCAAGGGGTTAACACCCGGTTGCGGCTTGCTACTTATCCCCGCCGAAGCGGTTCGAGCGCGGAAAACCGAGCGGCGGCATCCGCCCCGCAGCCCCGCGCGCCGCGCGCCACGCGGTAAGGTCGCTCTCGGTCCGCGTCCGGGCGCTTTCGCCGCCCAGCGTCCAGCTCAGTCCCTCGGCCGCGACCAAGGTCGTCACATCGGCCAGCCCGCCATCGCGATAGCGTTGCAGCGTCACCCCCGACCCGCGCGTCAACTCGGGCAATTCGGCGAGCGGGAACACCAGCATCTTCCTGTTCTCGCCGATCACCGCCACCGCATCGGCATTGGCCGCCACCAGCTTGACCGCCGCCACCTTGGCGCCCGGCCTGAGGTTGACCAATTGCTTGCCCTTGCGGGTCTCGGCCAGCACCGCCGCGCCCGAGGTCAGGAACCCGCGCCCGTCGCTCGACGCGACCAGCAACCGCGTATCCGCCCGCACCACCATCAGCGCGACGATATCGACCTCGCCGGCCAGGTCGATCGACAGCCGCACCGGCTCGCCGAACCCGCGCCCGCCGGGCAAGCGGTCGCCGCCCAGCGTGTAAACTCGCCCATCCTCGGCCGCGAGCAGCAGCTTGTCGGTGGTCTGGGCATGGAAGATCCGCGCCGGCCCGTCGCCCTCGCGGAACTTCAATGTCTCGGCATCGCCCACCGCGACATGACCGCGCATCGATCGGATCCAGCCGCGCTGCGACAGGATCACCGTGATCGGCTCCTTCTCGATCATCTGGCTCCAGTCGATCTCGCGGTTGACCGCGGCGACCTCCCCGATCCGCGTCCGCCGCTCGTCACCATATTTGTCGCGCATCGCGGTCAGGTCGCGCTTCAGGCGGTTGCGCTGCTTGATCGGGCTCTCGACCAAGGCCGCCAGCTCCCCGCGCTCTTTGGCCAGGCTGGTCCGCTCCTTGGCGATCTCCAGCTCCTCGAGCTTGCGCAAGCTGCGCAGCCGCATGTTGAGGATCGCCTCGGCTTGGCGGTCGCTTAACCCAAACTCGGCGATCATCACCAGTTTGGGCTCGTCCTCGGTGCGGATGATCTGGATCACCCGATCGAGGTTGAGGAACGCCACCAGGAACCCGTCAAGCAACTCCAGCCGCTCGTCGATCTTGCCGATCCGCGTTCGGCTCCGGTTGAGCAGCACCTCGATCTGGAATGCCAGCCACGCGGTCAGCGCCTGCTTGAGGCTCATCACGCCGGGCGTGCGG
>JAJAZM010000052.1 GCA_026785645.1 Sphingomonas bacterium
GCGCAGTTGCTCGAGGACCCCAGCGCGTCCGGCCCACTGGTCGAGGCCTATCGCCGCCCGCAGCCCCTGCTCGCCGCCGGCCGCGCCCTCGCCCCCCACGCCAGCGCGATGATGGACGTATCCGACGGCCTGCTGCTCGATGCATCGCGGCTGGCGTCGGCGAGCGGCGTGGCCGCCCACATCGACCTCTCGGCCCTGCCATTGTCCGACGCCTTCATCACCGCACACAGCAACGATCGCGATGCCCGACTGTTCGCCGCCACCGCGGGCGACGACTATGCCTTGCTCGTCGCTCTCACCGCAACGGTCGATCCGTTCACCCTTCCTTTACCAAGCGGGACCAAAGTGACCGCGATCGGACGGCTGACCGAGGGCGAGGGGCTTTCCCTTGCCGACGGCGACACGCCGGTGCCGGTCCCGGAGCGGCTTGGGCATGAACATCGCGGCGATCAGTACCCGGCAGTGGATCGTCGCCCTGATCGGGCTGGCGTCGGGCATGGCGACCGCGGTCCTGCTCCGTTAGCACCGACCTAGACAGGCGCCTGCCCACCTCCTAAACCTCCGCCGATTTTCCGGTCGGAAGTGACGTTCGGCGTCGTCCGCCAAGCTCCGGGTCACACAGGGGAAGTTTTACCAATGAATTTGGTTCTTATCGCGATCGCCTGCGGCGTCGTTGCGCTGCTTTACGGCATCCTCACCAGCGGACAGGTGCTCCGCGCCTCGCCCGGCAATCCGCGCATGATGGAGGTCGCAGCCGCGATCCAGGAAGGCGCCTCGGCCTATCTCAAGCGCCAGTATATGACGATCACGATCGTCGGCGTGGTGGTTGCGGCAATCGTCTACTTCTTCCTCGGCGGGCTGTCGGCGGGCGGCTTCCTGCTCGGCGCTATCCTGTCGGGGGCGACCGGGTTCGTCGGCATGAACATTTCGGTCCGCGCCAACGTCCGCACCGCGCAGGCGGCCAGCGAAGGGCTCCAGCAGGGCCTGACCATGGCGTTCCGTGCCGGCGCGATCACCGGCATGCTCGTCGCCGGTCTGGCGCTGCTCGCAATCGCCGGCTTCTTCTATTACCTCGTCGCCATCGCCGGTAACGCGCCCAACGACCGCGCCGTGATCGACGCATTGGTGGCGCTGGCGTTCGGCGCCTCGCTGATCTCGATCTTCGCGCGGTTGGGCGGCGGTATCTTCACCAAGGCCGCCGACGTCGGCGCCGACCTGGTCGGCAAGGTCGAGGCCGGAATTCCCGAAGATGATCCCCGCAACCCCGCAGTCATCGCCGACAATGTCGGCGACAATGTCGGCGATTGCGCCGGAATGGCCGCCGATCTGTTCGAAACCTATGTCGTCACCGTCGGTGCGACGATGGTCCTCACCGCCTTGCTCGTCCGCACGGCGGGCGACGGCCTGCTTGCGCTGATGTCGCTTCCGCTGCTGATTGGCGGCGTGTGCATCGTGACCTCGATCCTCGGCACCTACTTCGTCCGCCTCGGCAAAGGCACGAGCATCATGGGCGCGATGTACAAGGGCTTTGGCGTCACCGCGGTGACCTCGGCCGTCGCAATTTTCTTCGCCACCCAGTTCGCGCTTGGCGATCTCAATGCGACGATCACCGCCGGCGAAACCAGCTTCACCGGGATGGACCTCTACTGGTGCATGCTACTCGGGCTGGTCGTTACCGGGCTGATCATCTGGATCACCGAATATTATACTGGCACCAATTATCGCCCGGTCCGATCGATCGCCAAGGCGTCCGAAACCGGCCACGGCACCAACGTCATCCAAGGCCTTGCGATCAGCCTTGAATCGACCGCCATGCCGACGCTCGTGATCTGCGCCGGGATTATCATCGCCTATGCGCTTGCCGGGCTGATGGGGATTGCGTTTGCGGCGACCGCGATGCTTGCTTTGGCGGGAATGGTCGTGGCGCTCGACGCTTATGGTCCGGTCACCGACAATGCCGGCGGGATCGCCGAAATGGCCGGGCTCGACGATAGCGTTCGTGCCAAGACCGATGCGCTGGATGCGGTCGGCAACACGACCAAGGCGGTGACCAAGGGTTATGCGATCGGATCGGCGGGGCTTGCCGCGCTGGTGCTGTTCGCCGCCTACACCACCGACCTGAAGGAGTTCTTCCCCAACCTGACGGTCAACTTCAGCCTGGAGAATCCGTATGTCATCGTCGGGCTGCTGCTCGGCGCATTGCTGCCCTATCTGTTCGGCGCAATGGGCATGACCGCCGTCGGCCGTGCGGCGGGCGACGTGGTCAAGGACGTGCGCGAGCAGTTCCGCACCAACCCCGGGATCATGGATGGCACGTCGCGGCCCGATTATGCGCGCACTGTCGATCTCGTCACCAAGGCCGCGATCAAGGAGATGATCATCCCCTCGCTGCTGCCGGTGCTGGCGCCGATCGCGGTCTATTTCGTGATCACCGCCGTTGCCGGGCAAGCCGAAGGCTTTGCAGCGTTGGGCGCATTGCTCCTGGGCGTGATCGTGTCGGGCTTGTTCGTCGCCATCTCGATGACATCGGGCGGCGGCGCGTGGGACAATGCCAAGAAATATATCGAGGATGGCAACCATGGCGGCAAGGGCTCGGAAGCCCATAAGGCCGCCGTCACCGGTGATACCGTCGGCGATCCCTACAAGGATACTGCTGGCCCGGCGGTCAATCCGATGATCAAGATCACCAATATCGTCGCCTTGCTGCTGCTTGCGGCGCTGGCGGGCCATAGCGCGGTCTAGGCCTTCGCTCAGCTGAAAGGTGCGAGCGGAGGGGCAACTCTCCGCCAGCAGGGCATGGCAACCCTGTCCCGCGGACAGGATTGCGCCCCGCTTCCTTTTGTGACGTCGTGCCGCTAAAGGGACGCAACTTTTTTTCGACGATCACCCCCCCGAAGGATTTGAATGGCCAAGGAAGAACTTCTCGAGATGCGCGGCAAGGTGGTCGAGCTGCTGCCCAACGCAATGTTCCGCGTCGAGCTGGAGAATGGCCATGAAGTGCTCGGTCATACCGCGGGCAAGATGCGCAAGAACCGCATCCGCGTGCTGACCGGCGACGAAGTGCTGGTCGAACTGACTCCCTATGACCTGACCAAAGGCCGGATCACCTATCGCTTCATGCCCGGGCGCGGGGGCCCCGGCATTCCCGCCTGATGCGCCTGATCCTGGCGTCGGCGAGCCCGCGCCGGCTCGACCTGCTGGCCCGGATCGGGGTCACGCCCGACCAGGTCCACCCCGCCGACATCGACGAGAGCATCCCCAAGGACGAAGTGCCGCGGGTCCATGCCGAGCGGCTGGCAAGCGAGAAGGCGGCCGCGGTCGCAGCGTGCTTTCCCGACGATCTGGTCCTTGCGGCGGATACGGTGGTCGCGGTCGGTCGGCGGATCCTGCCCAAGGTCGAGGATGAAGCGACGCTTCGCAAATGCATGGCGTTGCTGTCGGGGCGGCGCCACCGCGTACTGACCGGGATTGCGCTGGCGCTTCCTGGCGGAAGCATGCGCAACCGGCTGGTCGAAACGATGATCGCGATCAAGCGACTGTCCCCCGAGGAGATCGACTTTTACGCAAGCCACGGCGAATGGCGCGGCAAGGCCGGCGGCTATGCGCTGCAGGGCTATGGCGAAGTCTATGTCCGCCACCTCGCGGGCAGCTACTCCAACGTCGTCGGCCTGCCCCTGACAGAGACCCGGCATCTCCTCAAGTCGGCCGGTTACCCGCTTGCCTGAGTGGCTGGTCGAGCGCGGGATTGGCGAAAGCCGCGCAGTGCTGGTCGAGCAGGGCCGGATCTTCGAGGCGCGGGTGACGCTCGACGGACAAGTGCCGGCTGGGACGATGCTTGCCGCGAAACTCAGGAGCGTTGGCCGCAACGCCGTCGCAATCGCCGATGGACGCGAGTATCTTCTCCCCAAGGGCGCGCCGGGAGTCACACAGGGCGCGGCGCTGACGATCGAAGTGACGCGCGAGGCGATCGGCAGCGAGGGCTGGAAGCGGCCACTGGCGCGGTTGGTCGATGGTCAGCCCACAGCAGCGCCCACACCGGCCGGACGGATCCTGGCCTTCCCGACCCCGCGCGACGAGCTGGAGGAGGCCCGCTGGTCCGACCTAATCGAGGAGGCGCGCAGCGGGATCGTCGCATTCGCAGGGGGTGAGCTGCGGATCGCAGTGACCCCGGCGATGACCCTGATCGACATCGACGGCGCGCTTTGCCCGGCTGATCTCGCCATCGCCGGCGCGCGCGCCTCGGCTGAGGCAATTCGCCGTCACGGCATCGCCGGATCGATCGGGATCGACCTTCCGACCACCAGCAAGGCCGCGCGGCAGGAAGCGGTTGAGGCGATCGATTCGATCCTTCCCCGACCCTTTGAGCGAACCGCGATCAACGGCTTCGGCTTTCTCCAGATCGTCCGTCCGCGCCGCCACGCGAGCTTGCTCGAATTGGCGCTCGACCGCCCGGCGTATGAGGCGCGCGTTTTGCTCCGGCGAGCAGCACGCGAAACCGGCGCAGTGCAACTCGTCGCCCACCCGGCGGTGATCGCAGCGATCCCGCCTGACTGGATCGACGCGCTCGCCCGGCAGGTTGGCGGCAACGTGAGCTTGCGTGCCGACCCATCGCTCGGCATTGCTGGCGGCCATGCCGTCCGCTCCTAAACCTTGCCCCTTATGCGGCAAGCCGCCGTCGCCCGGCGACACTCCGTTCTGCAGCCGAGGCTGCAAAGACCGTGACCTTCTGAAATGGCTTGGCGAGGGTTACTTGATTCCCGGCCCACCCGCCCACATCGACGGGCTGGACAGCGACGAGACCGACGGTTAGTGACCGCGCTGCTCGAACGGACAGATCGTCCCGACGGTGCGCCCGGGTAGCTCAGTGGTAGAGCAGGCGATTGAAAATCGCCGTGTCGGTGGTTCGACTCCGCCCCTGGGCACCATCATCGCGCCATTATAACTGCCGCCACCGCCCGGTCCCAGCGTCGCAGACGACAGGCGCGGTCGTCCGCCTTCATCGCGGGCGCAAACATTTCGCTCGACCCGCGCATAGCCGCCGCTGCCCCCTCCAACGTCGCGTACAGCCCTGCCCCAACAGCCGCAAGCATCGCCGCACCAAGCGCGCTGCTCTCGACATTGGCCGGCCGCTCGACCGCGATCCCGAGGACATCGGCGAGGTCCTGGGCGAGCAAGTCATGGGCCGCCATCCCGCCATCGATCCTGAGCCGCGACCAATGCACCCCGTCGGCGGCGAAGGCGCGCTGCAGTTCGGCAGACTGGTTGGCAACCGCTTCGAACGCCGCCCGGACGATATGCCCGCGACCCGAGCCCAGCGTCAGCCCGAGGATCGTCCCGTGCGCCTCCGGCCGCCAGTGCGGCGCGCCCAATCCGGCGAACCCCGGCACGACCTGCACCCCGCC
>JAJAZM010000053.1 GCA_026785645.1 Sphingomonas bacterium
CGCTATCCGGCGGGGCGGCAAATGTCGGCGTCGATCCCGTTCCTCGATCTCGCCCAGCGGCAGGTCGGGGCGATGACCGGCACGCAGGGCTGGCTGCCGATCCCGGTGATCGAATTCGTCGCTCGCGAGCTCGATATTCCGCCGATTCTGGCGATCGAAGTCGCCAGTTTCTACACCATGTTCAACCTCGTCCCCGTCGGCAAATTCCACGTCCAGGTGTGCGGCACCACGCCGTGCATGCTGCGCGGGTCGGACGATGTCCTCGCCGCCTGCGCCGCGAGGGGCATGAAGAAGGGCCACACCACCGACGACGGGCTGTGGACGCTGAGCGAGGTCGAATGCCTCGGCGCCTGCGCCAATGCGCCGATGGTCCAGATCAACGACGACAATTATGAGGACCTCACCGCCGACAGCATGGGCGCGGTGCTCGATGCCCTGGCGCGCGGCGACAAGCCCAGGATCGGTCCCCAGATCGAGCGCCAGACCAGCGCCCCCGTGGGCGGGCCGTCGAGCCTCAAGAAAATGGCCGAACGCAATTACGATTATCGGGGGCAATATTAATGGGCACCATCATCCGTGCGATCCTCGCGATCCTGGTCATCATCATCGCCTTCAAACTGTTGAAGGGCATCCTCGGGCTGCTGGTCGGAGTCGCCATCGCGGCGGTCATCTTCGTCGGAGCAAAGAAGTTGCTTGGCGGCGGCGGGACCAAGCGGATCAAATGAGCATCGGCGTCATCATCATCGCGATCATCGCGGCGTTCCTCGCTTTCCGCTTCATTGCCGGGATGGTGAAGTTCGTCGTGCTTGGCGCAATCGTCATCGCGGTGGCGGTCTTCCTGATGAACGGGGGGCTTGGCTGATGGCTATTACCTCGCTCCAGGACAAGGACCGCATCTTCACCAATCTCTACGGCTATCAGTCGCCCGACCTGAAGGCGGCGCAGGCTCGCGGGGACTGGGACAATACTGCCGATCTGATGAAGGCCGGGCCGGACGCCATCATCGAGGTGGTCAAGGCCTCGGGCCTGCGCGGGCGCGGCGGGGCGGGCTTCCCGACGGGCATGAAGTGGAGCTTCATGCCCAAGGAGCCGACTGCCGGACGGCCCAACTTCCTCGTCATCAACGCCGACGAGTCCGAGCCGGGCAGCTGCAAGGACCGCGAGATCCTCCGCCATGACCCGCACAAACTGGTCGAGGGCACGCTGATCGCCGGTTTCGCGATGCGCGCTCGGGCGGCCTACATCTACGTGCGCGGCGAGTATATCGTCGAGACCGAGGCAATTCGCCGCGCGGTGGCCGAAGCCTATGCCGCCGGGTTGCTCGGCAAGAATGCGGCGGGATCGGGCTGGGATTTCGACCTGTTCGTCCACCGCGGCGCGGGCGCCTACATCTGCGGCGAAGAGACGGCGATGCTCGAAAGCCTCGAGGGCAAGAAGGGCATGCCGCGCCTCAAGCCGCCGTTCCCCGCCGGCGCGGGCCTCTACGGCTGCCCGACCACGGTCAATAATGTCGAGAGCATCGCGGTCGTTCCAACGATATTACGCCGCGGCGCACCGTGGTTCGCGGGGATCGGCAATCCCAAGAATGAAGGCACCAAGCTGTTCCAGATTTCGGGCCATGTGAACAAGCCATGCGTGGTCGAGGAAGCGATGAGCATTCCCTTCCGCGAGCTGATCGACAAGCATGCCGGCGGGATCCGCGGCGGGTGGGACAATCTCCTCGCGGTGATTCCCGGCGGCTCCTCGGTGCCGCTCGTGCCCGCGCATGAGATCATCGACGCGCCGATGGATTTCGACGGGATGAAGGCGGTCGGCTCGGGCCTCGGCACCGCGGCGATCATCGTGATGGACAAGTCGACCGACATCGTCCGCGCGATCAGCCGCATCAGTTACTTCTACAAGCATGAAAGCTGCGGTCAGTGCACGCCGTGCCGCGAGGGCACCGGCTGGATGTGGCGCACCATGGAGCGGCTTCGCGAAGGCGACGGCACCCCCGCCACCATCGACCGCCTGTACGACGTCTCCAAGCAGATCGAAGGCCACACCATCTGCGCGCTGGGCGACGCGGCCGCATGGCCGATCCAGGGCCTGATCAAGCACTTCCGCCCCGAGATGGAACGGCGGATTGCGGAGCGCAATGGCGCGATGCAGGAGGCGGCGGAATGATTTTTGCCATCCCATCTCCGTTTGTGTCGAGCGCAGTCGAGACACGTTTGCGCCACCGTCCCTCGACTTCGCTCGGGACAAACGGCCTTCCTTCGATGATTGGGCCGCCCCATGCCTAAAGTCACCGTCGACGGCGTCGAGATCGAGGTTCCGCAGGGCGCGACCGTGCTCCAGGCGTGCGAGCTTGCCGGCAAGGAAATCCCGCGCTTCTGCTATCATGAGCGGCTGTCCATCGCCGGCAATTGCCGGATGTGCCTGGTCGAGGTCGCGCCGGGGCCGCCCAAGCCGCAGGCGTCGTGCGCGCTTCCCGCCGCCGACGGCCAAATGATCCGGACCGACACCGCGATGGTCAAGAAAGCGCGCGAGGGGGTGATGGAGTTTCTGCTCATCAACCACCCGCTCGATTGCCCGATCTGCGACCAGGGCGGCGAATGCGATCTGCAGGACCAGGCGATGGCCTATGGCCGCGGGGACAG
>JAJAZM010000054.1 GCA_026785645.1 Sphingomonas bacterium
GCATAATTGACCTGGCCATATTGCCCCGCCTGGCCGTTGATCGAGCCGATATTGACGATCCGCCCATAGCCACGGGTCTGCATGCCTTCGAACACCGCCTTGGCCATGTTGAAGCAGCCACCCAAATTGGTGTCGATCACGTCCTGCCACTTGGCATGGTCCATCCGCTTCATCGTCGTGTCGCGGGTGATTCCGGCATTGTTGACCAGCACGTCGACCGGGCCGAGGTCGCCCTCGATCTGCGCCACGCCGTCGATGCAGGCCTGGTGGTCGGCGACGTCGAACTTATACGCCTTGATCCCGGTGCGATCGGAGAATTGCTTGGCGCGTTCCTCATTGCCGGCATAGGTTGCGGCGACCTCCATTCCCATGTCCTTGAGCGCGATGCTGATCGCCTCGCCAATCCCGCGCGTTCCGCCGGTCACTACTGCTACTCGGGCCATCACTCTCTCTCCTGCTTTTCTTTGGAGAGTTAGACTTCGCTCCACCATCCGGCAAGTTCGCGGCGGACCAAAGAATCGAGCATCGTCATTCCGGCGTCGCTGTCGTTGAGGCAATCGAGCCGCGCGAAGTGCGTTCCGCCCGCGGCGATGAAATCCTCCCGGCCGCGAATTCCCAGTTCCTCGATCGTCTCGAGGCAGTCGGCGGAGAAACCGGGTGCGGCGATCGCCACCTTGGTAATGCCCTGCGCGGGATAGGCCTTCAATGTGTCGTCGGTCGCGGGCTCGAGCCATTTCGCCGGTCCGAAGCGCGACTGGAAAGCGACGTCGACCGCGATAGTCATGGCCTCGCCCAGCAGCCGCGCGGTCTTGCGGCAATGGCAATGATAGGGATCGCCAAGCTGTAGCGTGCGCTTCGGCATGCCGTGAAAGCTCAGCAACAATCGATCGGGCGTGAAATCGAGCGCTGCAAGCTGCCGTTCGAGATCGGTCCTCAATGCGCCGATATAGGCCCGATCGTCATGATAGGGCGGCAGTGTCCGGAGGGCCGGCTGCCAGCGCATTGCGGCCAATGCGGCGAACGCAGCATCGTTGGCGGTAGCGGTCGTCGCCGCGCAATATTGCGGATAGAGCGGAGCAAGCAGGATCCGCTCGCACCCCTGGTCCTTCATCGCCGCGATCGTCGCCGATATCCCCGGATTGCCGTAGCGCATGGCGTAAGCGACGTGGATCGTCGCGCCAAGCCGCGTCTGGAGCGCCTTCGCCTGCCGAGCGGTGATCGCGGCGAGCGGCGAGCCTTCCTCGCTCCACACCTGGGCATAAGCATGCGCGCTTTTCTTGGGGCGGGTGCGAAGGATGATCCCGTGGAGGATCGGCTGCCACAGCAACGGCGGAATCTCGACCACGCGCTTGTCGCTCAGAAACTCGGCGAGATAGCGCCGCACCGATGCGACATCGGGCGCGTCGGGGGTGCCGAGATTGACCACCAGCACGCCAATGCGCGGGGCCGGGATGTCGGGATGATCGGTGGGAAGCGGCATTATGCCGCCATGCTATCGAACGGCAGATCGCGCAAGCGCCGTCCGGTGCCGGCCGCGATCGCATTGGCGAGACACGGTGCGAGCATCATATGGCCGAGCCCGCTGACGCCGCCAGACGGCGCTTGGCTGGGCAGGATTTCTACTGTTATTTGAGGGACTTGCGTGAAACCTGCAGTCCCCAGCCGGTGCGCCACCGCCATTCCCGCAACAATTTGAGGAACGGTGCCGGTGGCCAGCGCAAGCGCCTGGAGCAACGAGCCTTCGACCTGCTGGATGACCAGCCCGGGATTGATCACCCGTCCGCAATCGACCACCGCGACCAGCCGGTCGACCGCGATTCTCTGGTCGGGCCCGATCCCGGCTTCGGCGAGCAAGGCGATGTGCGACCCGAACGCCGAGGCGCAGGCGAGCCCCATCCGGCTGCCCGGCCCGCCACCGTCCCAGCCGCCGAGCGTCGCCACCGCGCTGAGCACCTGTGCCAGCCGGACATTGCCGCCGAGCAGCCCCATTCGCAACGAGAATGGCTCCGACCCGACGTTCCGCGCCATCTCGTCGATGAAGCTTTCGTTGGCGAAGGCGGTCAGCGCCTCGCTCCCGCCGCGCATGTAGCCACTAGCGATCGGCAATTCGGCGGCGACCGATTCGATCCGCATCGCCGGGATAGCGTAGGGCGCCGCTGCCCCGGAAAGCTCGAGATCGGGCGCGGTGACGAACCGCGCGCTCCATGCCGCGAGACCGCCAGCCAGTGACGGCAAGGCGGTCATCCGGGCCACCATCGGGCTGCGCATCCGGTCCTGGTTGCGGCCGCCCTTGGCAGAGATGGTGAGCTGCACCGGCTTGCCCGTACGCCGCGCCAGATCGACCGCGATCGGGATCGCGTCGGTCGCCATCGCGCGCCCCGATCCGTCGCCGACCGGCATCGGGTACAGGGTCACCGCGTCCGCCTCGATCCCCGCCGCCGCAGCCGCGGCAAGCGCATCGTCATAGGCCTGGACCGGCGCCCACAGCTCGAGCCGCCCGCCGGCAAAGCGTGCAGTGGCGC
>JAJAZM010000055.1 GCA_026785645.1 Sphingomonas bacterium
ACCGCGCTCGGGCCGCTGTCGTGGAGCGCCATGGTGTGGATCATGTTGGTCAGCTCGACCTCGTCGGCCGCCGCCATCACCACGAAATTGGGCAAGGTGCAGAGATAGGCGAGATCGAACGAACCGGCATGGGTACAGCCGTCGGCGCCGACCAGTCCGGCGCGGTCCATTGCAAAGCGGACGGGGAGGTTCTGGATCGCGACGTCGTGGACCACCTGGTCATAGGCGCGCTGGAGGAAGGTCGAGTAGATTGCGCAGAACGGGCGATAGCCTTGCGCGGCGAGCCCGGCGGCAAATGTCACGCCATGCTGTTCGGCGATGCCGACGTCGAACGTGCGATTGGGGAATTCGGCCTGGAACTTGTCGAGCCCGGTGCCCGACGGCATCGCCGCAGTGATCGCCACGACCTTGTCGTCGCGCCGCGCCTCGGCGGCGAGCGCGGTGGCGAAGACGTTGGTGTAGGCCGGCGGGCCGCCGCCCGGGCCCTTGTCCTGCTTGCCCGAAACGACGTCGAACTTGACCACGCCATGATATTTATCGGCCGACGCTTCGGCCGGGCCATAGCCCTTGCCCTTCTTGGTGACGACATGGACCAGCATCGGCCCTTCCTCGGCGTCGCGGACATTCTCGAGCACTTCGACCAACGCCTCGACATCATGGCCGTCGACCGGGCCGACGTAATAGAAACCGAGTTCCTCGAACAGGGTGCCGCCGGTCATCATCCCGCGGGCATATTCCTCGACCTTGCGCGCGGCGCGGTGGAGCGGTTCCGGCATTGCCCGGGCGAGCTTCTGCGCAACCCGGCGGGGGACGAGATACTTGCCCGAACTGACCAGTCGGGCGAGCGAATTGCGGAGCGCGCCGACCGGGGGCGCGATCGACATGTCATTGTCGTTGAGGATGACGATCAGGCGGTTGCCCGCGCCCTCGGCATTGTTCATCGCCTCATAGGCCATGCCGGCGGTCATTGCCCCGTCGCCGATCACCGCAATCGCGCGCTTGGGGCTGTTGTCGAGCTTGTTGGCGATCGCGAAACCGATCGCGGCCGAGATCGAGGTCGAGCTGTGCGCCGCGCCGAACGGATCATATTTGCTCTCGCTGCGCTTGGTGAAGCCGCTGAGCCCCCCGCCCATGCGAAGCGTGCGGATGCGGTCGCGGCGGCCGGTAACGATCTTGTGCGGATAGGCCTGATGGCCAACGTCCCAGATCAACGTGTCGTCGGGGGTGTTGAACACGTGGTGGAGGGCGACGGTCAGTTCGACCACGCCAAGCCCGGCCCCAAGGTGCCCCCCGGTGACCGAAACCACCGAGATCATCTCCGCGCGAAGCTCGTCGGACAGCTGGGGCAGCTGGTCCTTGTCGAGCGCGCGGATATCGGCCGGCGAGTTGATGGTGTCGAGCAGCGGAGTGGAGGGACGATCGGACATCAGACAAGCACTAACGCCTCATGACGCGCCTGTCGAACCTTGAGTTACGCGCAATCGCCGCACTTGCCGCGCACCTCGATCACCGGGCGCGACGCTTCGAAGCCGGCGTCGGCGGCGGCCTGGCGAACCCCGCCCGACAAAGTGTCGTCGTCGAGATGGGTGGTGGTGCCGCACGTGTCGCAGATCAGGAAGATGCAGTCGTGAAGGCAGCCGGGGTGCTGGTTGGCGACATAGGCATTGGCGCTCTCGACCCGCATCGCCAAGTTGGACGAGACGAACAGGTCGAGGATCCGGTAGACGCTGTTGGCGGCGATGCGGCGGTCCTCGGCCTTGGAGACGGCTTCGGCAATGTCATAGGCCGAAGCCGGACGATCGAACCCCGCAAGCGCCTTGAACACCGCCTGGCGCATGTCGGTCCACTGCTCGCCGCGCTCGGTCAGCCGGTCGCGCGCGGCGTCGTGGAGCGAATCGCCCTCGTGCAAATGATGATCATGTCGGCCCATGCAGTTGAAATAGGCGCGATTGGCCTATTGAACAAGCGCAGCGCGGTGGCGTTACGCCTGAATGACCGAACGAATTAACAGCCCTGACGCGCCTGCGCGGCGCGATGAACTCGAAGGCGAAGGCGCGATTCGGGGCACCGCGCGGATGGAGGCATTTGCCGACGGCGTGTTCGCGATCGCCTTCACCCTGCCGATCCTCGATATCGTCATGCCGTCGATCGACCGCGACGGGGCGGCGCTGGGGCCCGACCTTGTCGCGCTGACCCCGCATTATGCCGGTTATCTGCTCGCTTCGGTCGTAATCGGACTTTACTGGGTTCAGCATCATTTTTCGGGCGCGATCTTTCGTACCACAGGCCACTGGTTCGTCATCTCGACGGTGCTGTTCCTGACCGCGATCGGGTTCATTGCCTTTCCCGCGCGGGTGCTGTCGGAGCATTTCCCCGATGTCGCGGCGCGCCCGGCTGCGGCGCGTTACTGGGTGGTGTCGCTCGCCGTGGTGGCGGTTGCATGGCTGATCAAATGGAGCGTCGGGGTCGCACGCGGCCATATCGATGCGCGGCTCGAGCAAGATTATGTCCGGCGGCTGATTCGCAAATTCCGCTTGGTCGCGGCGGGCAATGTCGCTGCGGCGGTGCTGGTGTTCTTCAGCTGGCAGGCCGGTCTGGCGCTGTCGGGGCTGTTGATGACGTGGCTGCTGCTTCCCCCCGAGACCCCGCGCTACACCACGCAGGCGCCGGTTATCGAAGGCGAAAGCTGATTATTCGGACGCGATGAAATTGAGCCGGTGACCAAGCGCGAGGATGCCGACCCCGATCACGGTGTAGAGCGCCTCGGTCCCGTCATGCGGCAGAGTCAGCGCGCCGGCCATCACGCCGAGCCCCAATCCGCCAACCGCCGACGGCATGGTATAACCATGCTCGAAAATGCCCTTGCCCAGCGACAACGCGCCAACCAGCATCGCCAGGCCCAGGCCGACTTCGTGAATGATCGGTGCGCCGAGCAGACCGCCGGCACTGGCCAGCATGGCGAGCACGACGGTGGTACCAAGGCAATGCACCAGGCACAGGCCGCTCAGGCCGATGGCCATCCGGTCCAGCCGGTCGGTCGAAAGGGCAAGCGGCGACATGGCTGAGGATATAACGTAACGGGGGCGAAGTTACAATATCTCACTGGCGATTTTGATCGGCCTTGGCAGGCGCCTGTCGGATCGCCATATCGCCCGCATGAATTCGGCCCTCCCCTCTGCCCGCACCGGTGCCCGCCGCTTTGCCCCCCGCGAGGCCCGCTCACTCCCGCGCCCCGACGCTGTGGCTCGGTGGCTGCTCGGCGTTGCCGTGCTGGTGTTCCTGATGGTCGTCGTCGGCGGGATTACCCGGCTGACCGAAAGCGGGCTGTCGATCACCGAATGGAAGCCGATCTCGGGCGCGATCCCCCCGCTCAACGCCGCTGACTGGCAGCGGGCGTTCGAATTGTACCAGGCGACCCCCGAATATCGCGAGATCAACGGGCCGGCGGGAATGGGCATGGCGGCGTTCAAGGTGATTTTCTTCTGGGAATGGCTCCACCGCTTGCTCGGCCGCGTAGTCGGGGTTGCGTTCGCACTCCCGCTGGCGTGGTTCGCGGTAAAGCGCGCCATTCCGCGCGGCTATGGCTGGCGGCTGGTGGCGCTGCTGCTGCTCGGCGCGAGCCAGGGGGCGCTTGGCTGGTATATGGTCAAGTCGGGGCTGGTGAACCGCACCGACGTC
>JAJAZM010000056.1 GCA_026785645.1 Sphingomonas bacterium
AAGGCACCAGCACCGTATCCACCGCCTCGTCCACCATCTCCGGATAATCCAGCGTATAATGCAGCCCGCGGCTCTCGTGCCGCGACAGCGCCGAGCGGATGATGAGGTCCGCCACCTCGACCAGATTGCGCAGCTCGATCAGGTCGGGCGTGACGGTGAAGTTGCGGTAATAATCCTTCACTTCCTCGCGCAGCAGGTCGATGCGGTGCTTGGCCCGCTCGAGCCGCTTGGTCGAGCGCACGATGCCGACAAAATTCCACATGAAGCGGCGGATTTCGCCCCAGCATTGCTGGATCACCACTTCCTCGTCGCTGTCGGTCACGCGGCTTTCGTCCCAGCCGCGGATCGCGGGGGGCTCGGGCAATTCGTCCCAGCTCTCGAGGATATGCTTGGCCGCCGCCTCGCCGAACACCAGGCATTCGAGCAGGCTGTTCGACGCCAGCCGGTTGGCCCCGTGCAATCCCGACTGGGTCACTTCGCCCGCCGCATACAGCCCCGGCGCATCGGTCTTGCCGTCCAAATCGACCAGCACCCCGCCGCAGGTATAATGTTGCGCCGGCACCACCGGGATCGGCTCCCTGGTGATGTCGATCCCGAGCCCGAGCAATTTCTCGTAAATATTGGGAAAGTGCGCCTTCACGAAGTCGGGCTCGCGGTGGCTGATGTCGAGGTGGACATAATCCAGCCCGTCGCGCTTGATCTCGCCGTCGATCGCGCGCGCCACGATATCGCGCGGGGCCAATTCGGCGCGCTCGTCATAATCGGGCATGAAGCGGTGCCCGGTTTCGGGATGCTTGAGGATTCCGCCCTCGCCGCGCACCGCCTCGGTGATTAGGAAATTCTTGACCTCCAGATTGTACAGGCAGGTCGGGTGAAATTGCATGAATTCCATGTTGCTGATGCGGCACCCGGCGCGCCACGCCATCGCGATCCCGTCCCCCGTCGCCCCGCGCGGCGCGGTCGAATAGAGGTAGGCGCGGCCCGCTCCCCCGGTGGCGAGGATGGTCGCCCGCGCGGTCAGCGTCTCGACCTCGCCAGTGGCGCGATTGTAAGCATACAGCCCGTGCACCGCGCCCGAGGTGCTGAACTCGTCGGCGTGGCGCCCGGTGGCGAGGTCGATCGCCACCATGTCGGTCAATATGGTGATATTGGGATGCGCCACCGCCGCACTTTCGAGCGCCTGCGCGATCGCCCAGCCGGTTGCGTCGGCGACATGGACGATTCGCCGGTGACTGTGCCCGCCCTCGCGCGTCAGATGCCAGCCCCCTTTTACGGATTTGGCCCCGTCGTCATCGAGGTTGAACGGCACACCCAGCTCGGCCAGCCGCGCGATTGCCGCCGGCGCGCCGCCAACGACATGCTCGACCACGCTCCGATTGTTCAATCCTCCGCCGGCGATCATCGTATCCTCGACATGCGCGTCGAAGCTGTCGCCTTCCTCAAGCACGGCGGCGATCCCGCCCTGCGCCCATTCGGTCGCCCCGCCGCCCAATTTGCCCTTGGCCAGCACCGCCACCTTGCGCGTTCCGGCGAGCGTCAGCGCCGCCGTAAGCCCGGCCGCCCCCGATCCGATGATGATGACGTCATGACGGCTCACGCTGCTGGCTCCCGGGTCAGGCTGAGGAACACGTCCTCAAGGTCGGGATCGCGGGTCGAGACGTCGACGATGCCCAGTCCCTCGGCCTGGAGCGCGGCGAGCACTTCGCCGGCATTGACCTGATCCTTGCGGTAGATGATCTCGATCGTCCGCGGACCCGTAAGTTCGATCCGGTCGAAACAGGGCGCGACCGGCACCGCCAGGATTTCGCGATCGACCTCGACCACCACCGCTTTGTCCTGGGTCCGGCGGATGAGGTCGCGGGTCGGCTCGTTGGCGATCAACTTGCCATGGTTGATGATCGCGATCCGGTCGCACAATTGCTCGGCTTCCTCGAGATAATGGGTGGTCAGCACCACCGTCACTCCCTCGCGGTTCAATTTGCGGACATAGTCCCACAATTGCTGACGAAGCTCGATATCGACCCCCGCGGTGGGCTCGTCGAGCACCAGGATCGGCGGCGAATGGACCATCGCCTTGGCCACCAGCAGCCGCCGCTTCATGCCCCCCGACAGCGTGCGTGCATAAGCATCGGCCTTGTCGGTCAGCCGCACTGCAGCGAGCAGTTCGTCGGTGATCCTGTCGCGCCTCTGCACCCCGTACAGCCCGGCCTGGAGTTCGAGCGCCTCGCGCGGGGTGAAGAACGGGTCGAACAATATCTCCTGCGGCACGATCCCGATCGATCGTTTGGCGTTGCGCGGATGGGCATCGATGTCGAATCCCCACACGATCGCCTTGCCGCCGCTTTTGACCACCATCCCGGCGAGGATGTTGATCAGCGTCGACTTGCCCGCGCCATTGGGTCCGAGCAGCCCGAAGATCTGGCCGCGCGGCACATCGAACGACACGTCGTCGAGCGCCAACTTGGGCGATCGTCCCTTGGCGGCATAGGTCTTGGACAGGGATTCGATGCGGATGGCAGGTTCGGTGTCGGACATGGGGTCGAGCGATAGCCGCGCGCGTCGCCCCGTCAAAGCGGCAATGGTAAACTTGCCGGTAACCTTAATCGAAAAGCCTATCTTGAAGTTAACCATGTACCGCCGCCGACATGATTGCTGCCCTGCGTTCCCTCCTGACTTCGATCGCCTTGGCGGTGCTCATCGCGCCGGCCGCGATCGCTGCGCCGATCGCTTCGCCGACCCCGCCGTCGGCGCAGGCCGCACTGATGCGCCCGCTCACCCTGACCAAGCTGGCCAACATGGATTTCGGCAATCTCGGGGTGACCACCGCCGGCACCGCGATCATCAATCCGGTGACCAATAGCATCGCCGTCACCGGCGGGGTGATTCGCCTCGGTGGAACGCCCCATGCGGCGCGCTTTGCCGGGGCCACATCCTCCTCGTCGGTGGTCAATATCAAGATCCCCAACCGCACCTTGCTGCTGACCCGCATCGGCGGCACCCAGACC
Source organism: Sphingomonas bacterium (assembly GCA_026785645.1). Classification (GTDB taxonomy): domain Bacteria; phylum Pseudomonadota; class Alphaproteobacteria; order Sphingomonadales; family Sphingomonadaceae; genus Sphingomicrobium. The sequence continues at coordinate 3,006 of JAJAZM010000056.1, forward strand.
ATCGCGCTCGACAGTTTCACCCTCGACGGACAGTCAAAGCGGACGATGGCCCGGGCGGGAGTGTTCGAATTTGCAGTCGGCGCCACATTGCGCCCTGCGGCCAACCAGGTGGAGGGTGTCTATACCGGCACCTTCGACGTCACCATCCAGTATCCCTGATCGCCCGGTTGGTTGCCAATCGCGGTTAAGCAGCCGTTGCCGACGATCGTTCAATCATCCGTCACTCGCTTAGGCCAAAAGATCGTCAACCAATTCGATTTGGGCAAACGATCCGAGGGGTGAAGCGCGTGTCGATCAAATCCAAAACAATCCTGGCGCTGGCCGCCACTGCGCTCGGCGCGACGAGTGTCACTGCCGCGCCAGTATCGTCGCCGACGCCGCCGCCCGGCCGCGCCTTGCTGCTGATCCCGCTGACCCTGACCAAGATCAACGATCTCAGTTTTGGCTCGGTGATTCCGTCGCCCGTATCGGGGACGGTGATCATCAATGCCACCACGGGGACGCGGACTATTGCCGGCGGGCTCACCGCAGTGCCGAGCGATGTCGGCCAGCGCGCCTATTTCGGCGGCGCCGGATCGCCCAACCAGCAGGTGATCGTTACCGTCACCCCGCCCGCATCGCTGACCAGTGTCGCCGGCGACACGCTGACCGTGCTCGCGCTGACCCTCGACGGGCCGCCGTTGCGAAGCATCCATCCGGTCGACCGCACCTTTTTCTTCGGG
>JAJAZM010000057.1 GCA_026785645.1 Sphingomonas bacterium
ATTCTACGATGCCGAGCGGTCGCACCAGGACTTCATGAAGCGCAATCCGATGCACCCCTACATTCTGGCACATGATGTCGGCAAAGTGACCGCGTTGAAGCGCGCGATGCCGAATCTTTATCGATCCTGACCCTGGCACCCCTTGTTTCGTCCCATAAAGGCACGGATCGTAATCATTCTCTCCACTTCCTTACCCGGCAATAAACCGGGTCTTTACGCCCTTGGGTTAGTGAACAGCACCTAGACCTTGGCCGACCGGAAATAGGAGCGTGATCAGAATGGCGAACAAAGCGGCAGTCGAGGGGCAAACGGCGAGCGTTGTCGAAGCGCAGCTTAAGCGGGTCGATGCCGAAGGGTCGTCGCGCCATCCCCACCTCGCCGCCTTGCTCATTGCGACTGGCGCCACGGCATCGCGCGACCTCGCCGATGCGGTCCATCTGCTGTGCGCGATCCATGGCAGCCACCCCGGCCTGACCGATATTGCACTCGCCGCCAGCCCCGCCGGTAACACCCGCGACTGGCTGCGTGAAGCCGCAGGCGCCTTCGACCGCGAGCGGCTGTATCTCGTCCGCCTGACCTCGGCGATTGGCCCGATGCCCTCGACCCCCGGCGCGGTGCAGACCGAAAATGCCTTGCTTGCCCTGCGCCATGCAATCGAAACCCTCGCCAGGTCGGAGCGCCGCGGCTGCGCGCTCGGTGCCGCCACCGCGTTGATCCAGGATTGGCGCTCGTTTCGCGCGCTGCTCGATCATGCCGCCGATCGCTCGGGGATTGAATGCCCGACCTGCTCGCTGCCGACCGACGACAGCCTCTCCGGCGTGGTTGTCGCCGGCACCGACGGCCTTGCCAGCGAACGCGCGCTTGGCTTCGGCGCCGAGCAATTGCTGCTCCAGCATCGCGGCCTGCTCGATCTGATGGAGGCTAGGGCCGCCGCCCGCCTCGACTGACGCGCGTCTCCACTGATGCCCGCCTCGACTGAGCTTGCCCCGCACCGTCCCGCCGTTTAGGTCGGGCAAATGCGCTTCGAAGGAACCTCCAACTACATCGCGACCGACGACCTCAAGGTTGCGGTCAATGCGGCAGTAAAGCTTCGTCGGCCCCTGCTGATCAAGGGCGAGCCCGGCACCGGCAAGACCGTGCTGGCCCACGAAATCGCTGCCGCGATCGGCGCGCCGCTGATCGAATGGCACATCAAATCGACCACTCGCGCCCATCAGGGGCTGTACGAATATGATGCCGTCGCCCGGTTGCGTGACGGCCAGCTCGGCGACGAGCGGGTGCACGACATTTCCAACTACATCAGGCGCGGCAAATTGTGGGACGCGTTCACGTCGCCCGAGCTGCCGGTGCTGCTGATCGACGAGATCGACAAGGCCGACATCGAATTCCCCAACGACCTCCTGCAGGAGCTCGACCGGATGGAGTTCCACGTTTACGAAACCGGCGAGACGGTGAGGGCTGCTGATCGCCCGGTGGTGGTGATCACTTCGAACAACGAAAAGGAATTGCCCGACGCATTCCTTCGCCGCTGCTTCTTCCACTACATCTCCTTCCCCGACCGCCCGACGATGGAGGCGATCGTCGATGTTCACTTCCCCGGAATCCAGAAGATCCTCGTCAGCCGCGCGCTCGACCTGTTCTATGAAGTTCGCGACGTACCAGGGATCAAGAAGAAACCATCGACCAGCGAATTGCTCGACTGGCTTAAATTGCTGCTCCACGAAGACATGCCGCTCGAGGTGCTCCAGAACCGCGATCCGACCAAGGCCATCCCGCCGCTCCATGGCGCGCTGCTCAAGAACGAGCAGGATGTGATGCTGTTCGAGAAACTGGCGTTCATGGCGCGGCGCAACGGTTAGGCCGACGCGACGTGGCCAGCGACGACCACGATCCTGAGTACCGCCCCGCGACCCGGGCGATCCATCCGATAAGCCTTGCGTCGCGCGACTTCGAATCGCTCGCAACGCCAATTTACCGCGGGTCGACCGTCCTGTTCGACAAGCTCGCCGACGTGGTCGATCGCCGTCGCAATCCGGAGCATTATCGCTACGGCCTGACCGGCACCCCGACTGCGCGCGAACTTGCGCTTCGGATCGCCGCACTGGAGGGCGCACACCGCTCTTGGCTGGTGCCCGGCGGACTAGCGGCGATCAGCGCCACCTATCTCGCGACCTGCAAGGCGGGCAGCCATGTCCTGCTCCCCGCCAGCGCCTACCCGCCCAATCGCGAACTGGGCGACGGCCTGCTGTCGCGCTTCGGGATCGAGGTCGAGCAATATGACCCGCTGATCGGCGCCGGAATTGCCGCCCTCATCCGCCCCGACACCGCGCTTATCTGGTGCGAAAGCCCGGGATCGATCACAATGGAGATCCAGGACGTGCCATCCATCGCCGCCGCCGCCAAGCCGCGCGGCGTTCCGGTGGCGCTCGACAACACCTATGCCGCGGGCGTGCTGTTCGACGCCTTTGCCGCCGGCGTCGACATCAGCCTTCAGGCGCTGACCAAATATGTCGGCGGGCATAGCGACATGCTGCTCGGCAGCATCTCCGTCCGCGAGCCCGCGATGGCGCGAACCTTTGGCACTACGCTCGAGCAACTCGGCATGGGCGTGTCGCCCGACGATTGCGCGCTCGCCTTGCGCGGCCTCGCTACGCTCAACATCAGGCTCGCCGCGCTCGAACAATCGACGCTTGAGGTCGCGCACTGGCTCAAGCAGCGCCCGGAAGTGAAGAACATGCTCCACCCCGCCTTCCCCGATTGCCCCGGCCACGAGCATTGGAAGCGCGATTTCACCGGCTCGGCCAGCTTGTTCTCGATCATCTTCCGCGACTGGTCAGCGGCGCAGGTCGAACGCTTCGTCGACAGCCTCAGATTGTTCAAGATCGGCTACAGCTGGGGCGGCGTGGTCAGTCTGGTCATGGCCTATCCGCATCTCGTTCGCCCGACCCCCGAACACGGCCCGCGCCTGGTCCGCCTCAACATCGGCCTCGAACACCCCGCCGACCTCATCGGCGATCTTGAGCAGGCGATCATGAAGGCGAACAGCTGACTATTCGTCGCGGTAGGCGAGCTCGAAATTGCCCCAGCGCTTGCCGCGGAAGTAGAGCGGGACGAAGACGTTCTTGACCGGGATATATTTGTCGCCAAGCTCCATCCGGTAGGTGGCAAGCATTGCCGGGCGATCACTGTTGATCGCGTTTCGGGTGGTGTCGTCCATGAAGATCCGCCGGTTGCGGCAATGTTCGTCATTCCACACCGGGTCGGGCCCGGGGGTGTGGCAACGTTCGGACAAATGCGTCGGCAGATAGCCGTCGACGTTGGTGATCGCCGATCCGATGATCCGCCCGTCGCGCAGCTTGAAGCGGTCGAGCAACGGCCGCACCACATCATGTGCGAAATCGGCAAAGCCATTGCTATATTGCGGTGGGTTGGTGCCTTCCTCGAGCACATAATTGCGGTCGTGAACCGCTTCGAATGCGACTTCCCCCGAATCAATCCCGGAATCCACCGCAGCAGCGATTGCGCGACTCGCTTCCTGGGCGAGCAAAATCATCGGCGTATCGTCGATTTCGGCGCCTGAATTGGCAAGCGTATCAAGCATCGTGTTCGACAAAAGTTCAAGATGGACCAGGCGTTTCTGCGCCTTGACCAATTGCCCGCCATTGTCGCGCGCGTCGCCGGCAAAGGCGGTCAGCCCGGCCTTGACCCGGTCGACGCTGGTCTGAATCATGTTGGTCGAATGGGCGATGCCTTCGGTCTGGCGGTCGACCATTCCGACCAGCTCGCTGACTTCGCGCACCGTATCGCTGATCTGGCCGAACCCGGCCTGCGCCGCTCGGCTGCGTTCGACCCCGGTCTTGATTTCGGAGGTGACCGCCCCGGCCTCGCGCGTCAATTCGCCGATCGTCAGCGCGATCTGGCTGGTCGCCGATCGGGTGTCATGCGCCAGTTTCTTCACTTCGGCGGCAACCACCGCAAAGCTTCGCCCTGCGTCGCCGGCGCGCGCCGCCTCGATCGTCGCATTGAGCGCCAGCATATTGGTCTTGCGCGCGATCACTTCGATCGTCGACGAGACCATCTGCACCTGGTTCATCGCGGTCGCGAAACCCGCCATCCGCTCGCCCAGCTGGACCACCAAATCGGTCAATCCCTTGAATCCCTCGATCGTCCCCTCGATCGCCTCGCGCCCAGCGTCGAGCTTGGCCTTGGCCTGCTCCGACAACAGTCGCGCTTCATCGGTCGAATCGCTGACCCGCGCCTGGTCGGCAAGCAAATGCGTGGTCACTTCCTCAAGCGTGTCGAGTGTCTTCAGGTGAAGGCTGATCTTGTCCGACACGTCCTGGACATAGCCCGCGACATCGCTGCATTCGATCGACAACGACCCGCAATCGCGCGCCACCGCGCGGATCGCATGTTCGGTGACTTCCTCGATACCCGCCGTCGCCATGCTAATTTACCCCATCGGATTGCTTGCCCGCAGTTTTAGGACGCAATCGTAACCGTCCGGTTAACCAAGCGGTTTGTCAGCGTCACCGCCCTGGCATAAAGCGTGGCCCATGTTCATCAACTTCGTCGACGCGCTTCGGCGCGGCGGGATTCCCGCCAGCCTCAAGGAGCATCTGCTGCTCCTGGAAGCGATGGATGCCGAGGTGATCACGCAGGAACCCGAGCAATTCTACTATCTGGCCCGCTCGGTGTTCGTCCATGACGAGGGTCAGCTTGACCGCTTCGACCGGATCTTCGCCGGGGTATTCAAGGGCATCCTCTTTGACCTCGGCGACCCCGCCCAGGCGATCCCCGAGGAATGGCTGCGCAAGGTCGCAGAACTCTACCTGAGCCCCGAGGAAATGGCGAAAATCAATGCTTTTGGATCGTGGGACGAGATCATGGAGGCGTTGAAGCAGCGCCTCGCCGAGCAGGACGGGCGACACCAAGGCGGCAACAAATGGATTGGCACCGGCGGCACCTCGCCGTTCGGCCACGGTGGTTACAATCCGGAAGGGGTGCGGATCGGCGGAGAAGGCCGCCACGGCCGCGCGATCAAGGTGTGGGAAAAGCGCGAGTTTCGCGATCTCGATTCGACCCGCGAGCTCGGCACCCGCAACATCAAGGTCGCGCTGCGCCGCCTGCGCCGCTTCGCCCGCGAAGGTGCCGCCGACGAGCTCGACATGGACGCCACCATCGACGGTACTGCGCGCCAGGGCTGGCTCGACGTCCACATGCGCCCGGAGCGGCACAATGCGGTCAAGCTGTTGCTGTTCCTTGACGTCGGCGGATCGATGGAAGGCCATGTCCGCCTGTGCGAGGAACTGTTCTCCGCCGCGCGCACCGAGTTCAAGCATCTCGAGCATTTCTATTTCCACAATTGCATCTACGAAGGCGTGTGGAAGGACAATCGCCGCCGACACGCCGAGCGCCATTCGACCTTCGACATCATGCACAAGTTCGGTCATGACCATAAGGTGATCATTGTCGGCGATGCAGCGATGAGCCCGTATGAGATCACCCACGCCGGCGGCTCGATCGAACATATGAACGAGGAAGCCGGAATGACCTGGCTCGGTCGCCTGACCACCACTTACCCCGCTTCGGCCTGGCTCAATCCGACCCCCGAGCAATATTGGGGCCACTCGACCTCGACCAACATCCTCAAGCGGCTGATGAGCGACCGCATGTACCCGCTGACGCTGACCGGGCTCGACGACGCGATGCGGGAGTTGAGCCGGAAGCGCTAGTAGAGCAGGAAGTCCTTGCGTTGTTCGTCCCAGGCGCGCTCGTCGGCCGACGCAATCGCCTCGAGATCGCCAGCCTCGCTGCCCGCGTCATCGACCCACTCGCGCAACGCCGGCCCGCCGTTGATGACGTCGATCGCGAGCTTGTCGAACACATACTCATAGGGAAAATCGCGCCACAGTTCGTAGTCTGGGTACAGCCGCCGGATCGCCTTGAACGCCAGCGCCTGGAGCCGCCACGGGCGAAACGCGGCATGATCGTAGAAGCCCTGTTCGGCATGAAATTGGAGCCCGTTGCACAGTTTGCCGGCATGCTTGTGGAAGGTCGGCTCGAACCACACTTCCCGAACCGCGCATCCCGCCAGCCACTGCGGCGCGACCCGCTCCATCTCGCCCAGCACCGCCCGCGCATCGATATCGGGGGCACCGAACAGCTCGAGCGGCCGGGTCGTCCCCCGCCCCTCGCTCAGCGTCGTCCCCTCGAGCATCACCGTTCCGGCATAGCAGCGCGCCATATTGAGGTTCGGCGCATTGGGCGACGGGTTGATCCACGCGCGGTCCGCCGGCCAGCCAAAGCCGGGCGCGGCGTCTGACGCCCAGCCCTCCATTTCGATCACGCGATAATTGATGTCGAGGTTGAACTCGCGGATGAACCAATGCCCCATCTCGCCCAGCGTCATCCCGTGGCGCATGACCATCGGCCCCGCCCCGACGAAGCTCTCCCACCCCGGCAACAGCAACGTCCCCTCGACCGGACGCCCGGCGGGGTTGGGGCGATCGAGCACCCACACCGCTTTGCCATGTTCGGCAGCGGCTTCGAGCATGTAGAGCAGGGTCGTCACGAAGGTGTAGATCCGGCAGCCAAGGTCCTGCAGATCGATCAGCACCACATCGAACGTGCTCATCATCTGCCCCGACGGCCGCCGCACCTCGCCATACAGGCTGAACACCGGGATCCCGAGCCGCGGATCGACCTCGTCGGGGGTCTCCATCATATTGTCCTGCTTGTCGCCCTTCAGCCCATGCTGCGGCCCGAACGCCGCGCTGAGGCGAATCTCCGGGCAGTCGGCGAGCGCGTCGAGGCTATGGGTCAAATCGGCGGTGACCGACGCGGGGTGCGCCAGCAAGGCGACGCGCTTGCCCTCCAGCGGGGCGCGCAAGGCGGGGTCGGCGAGCAGCCGTTCGATACCGAATTTCATGCGACGTTTCCTGACGGCAGTCGCGCCACGAAGCAATCGCGATCGTGGAAATCGGGCGGCCCCGCAGGATGCGCCAGCGCCCAATAGCTTTTCGCGCCACCCGCTTCCTCGATCACTGCAGTCAGATTGAGCCGCGATCCCGGCGCGAAATCGGCGGAGACCGCAGCCTCGACCGCGATCCACGTCTCACCACCTTCGATCCTCACCTCAGCCTCATCCTCGGCGTTGCGCATGCCCAAGCGGTGACCGTCGAACGCATAAGCCGCCCATTGGCTCGACGGAGCGAAATTATACTCGCGATACGCCATCCCATCTCCGCCGACGAACGCCTCGAAGCACGTCTTCCGCCAAAGATCGTTGGCGCGGCCGGGGGG
>JAJAZM010000058.1 GCA_026785645.1 Sphingomonas bacterium
CATCACCTCAGCCCCGGGACGTCATGGTGGCGCCTGCCGAGCGTCAGGAAGCAGGCGACGATGGCCCTTTCCCAGCGGGTCGGCTAACCTTGCCGGCGTGACCGACCTCCCGACCACTGCTTCCGCCCTCCCCGCCCGCGCCAAGTGGATTGCGACCGCAGGCTGGTTCATCCTGTTGCTGAGCGCCGGATCGGCGCTGCTTCCGCTCTACGGCAAGACCCACAGTTCGGTGATCATCGGCACCTTGCTCGTCTTGGCCGGTGCGACCGAAATCTTCGCCGGCTCGCTGCGCCACGATACGCGACGGCTGTCGATGCTCGCCGGCGCGATCACTGCGCTCGCCGGGATCCTGTTCGCCGCCGAATCCTCGACCCACTTCCTGTCGACCCTGACGATCATCGCCGGCTGGCTGTTCTTGCGCAGCATCGTGCTGATGCTCGCCGCCCGGTTCAATCGCGGCTCGGTCCGCACCTGGACCGGGCTTGCCGCACTGACCGATCTCGTACTCGCAGCGATCCTTGCCGTCGGCCTGTCGATTGCGACGCTGATTGTCAGCCTGTTCGGCGCCACCCCGCCGATGATCGCAAGCTTCGCCTGGGTCCTCGCCGCAAGCTTCATCGCCACCGCGATGCTCCTGCTCGAAGTCGCCGCCTGCGCCCGCGCCGCCGAGAATGTCTGACATCGCTTGACGGCCCCCTTCCTCCCATCGTCGCCCAACCTCACCCAACTGGCGCAGATCATCCAGTTGGCGGTCGCACCGGTGTTCCTGCTGGCGGGCCTCGGCGCTTTTCTCAACGTCTGTGCCGGGCGGCTCGCCCGGATCGTCGATCGCGCGCGCAATCTCGAGCCGCGGATTCTCGGTAGCCGCGGCGACGAGCACGACCGGCTGATCCGCGAAGTGCGGCTGCTCGACCGCCGAATCCGAATCGTCAATCGCGCGATCTTCGCCACTGTCCTTGCCGCGTTGCTGATCTCGGCAGTAGTCATCCTCCTGTTCATGGCCTTCCTGTCGGACTTCCGGTTCGGCACCGCCATCGCCTTGCTGTTCATCGCCTCGATGATCTCGACCGGCGCCGGCTTTGCCATCTTCCTCCAGGAAACCCGGCTTGGTACCCGCTCGGTCCGGGTCCGCACCTCAATCCTCGATCATGAGCCGGACCCCGAGGAGGAGTAACCGTTGCGCGCCGCCTGATCGGTGCTTATCGGCGGCAGGGCATTCCCCCGATTGGAGTAATCATGGTCATCGCTTCTTCCGTCCTCGACCGAGTCCTCGTCCTTGAAATGGTCCGGGTGACCGAAGCCGCGGCGATCGCCGCTGCAAAGATGATCGGGCGCGGCGATGAGAAAGCCGCCGACGCTGCCGCGGTCGATGCGATGCGCACCGCCTTGAACCAATTGCCGATGGACGGCACGATTGTGATCGGCGAGGGCGAGCGCGACGAAGCACCGATGCTCTACATCGGTGAGAAGGTCGGCTCGGCGCAGGGCTCGGGGCCCGGGATCGACATCGCGCTCGATCCGCTCGAAGGCACCAGCATCACCGCCAAGGGCGGCGCCAATGCGCTCGCGGTGCTGGCGATCGCGGAAAAGGGCGGCCTGCTCAACGCCCCCGATGTCTACATGGAGAAGCTCGCGATCGGGCCGGGCTTTGCCCCGGGGACGATCGACCTCGACAAGAGCGTCGCCGACAATGTCCGCTCGATCGCCCATGCCAAGGGCATCGATCCGGCTGAGGTTACCGCCTGCGTGCTTGATCGCGAGCGCCATGCGGGGATCATCGCCGAGCTTCGCGCCTTGGGCTGCGGGATCATCCTGATTCCCGACGGCGATGTCGCCGGGGTGATTGCGACGACCGATCCCGACAGCGGAATCGACGTCTATTTCGGTACCGGCGGGGCGCCCGAAGGCGTGCTTGCGGCGGCCGCGCTGGCCTGCGTCGGCGGGCAGATCCAGGGCCGCCTCATATTCCGCAACGATGACGAGCGCGCCCGCGCCAAGCGCTGGGGGATCGACGATCTCGACCGCATCTATGCGCTTGAGGATATGGCCAAGGGCGATTGCATCTTCGCCGCCACCGGAGTGACCGACGGTTCCCTGCTCAAGGGCGTCAAGCGCCGCGCCAAGGGCAGCGTCACGACCGAGACGATCGTCATGCGTGCCAGTTCGGGCACCGTCCGCCGGGTCGTCACCGAGCATGGTCACGGGGTCGCTTCATAGCCCTTGTGGAGCGCGGGCGACACTGTATTATTTGCGCATGACACCTGACATCATCGCCGCCGCACCGCCGACGCAGACCGCCGCTCCGATCCAGCCGGTCGAGCCTGGCTATCGCAACGTCCTGCGGCTCGGCGCGGCGATGTTCTGGCTGCCGGTGCTGGTCGGCGCGCTGATCGTCGACCGCCTGATCCTTTACGAATTTCCGATCGCCGGGCTGGCGCCGGTGCTGGTCGGGCTGATCGCGTTCAGCGCCATCCTCGTCGCCCCCGAGCGCGTCTACCGCCGCCTCGGTTACTCGGTCGATGGCGGGCTGCTCCGCGTGGTGCGCGGCTGGCTGTTCCACACCGACACCATCGTTCCGTTCGTCCGCGTCCAGCATATCGACGTCAAGCGCGGCCCGCTCGACAAGATGTTCGGCACCGCGACGCTCGTCGTCCACACTGCCGGCACCCACAATAGCATCGTCTCGCTGCCCGGCCTGTCGCCCGACATTGCCGCCGCGATCCGCGAGGATATTCGCGGGTCGATCCGCAGCGACAGCGAATGACCGACGCCGGATCGGCCCCGCCCGAACGGCTCCATCCGCTCTACCTCGTGACCGGGCTTGGTAAGGTGCTGCGCGGCGCGTGGGGGCTGGTCGCGGGCGCGGTGGTGCTTGGGTCGCAGGGCCGCTGGTGGCTGGTGGCAATGATCGCCGCCGGCTTCATCATCGTCTCGATCGGCTCCTTGCTGGTCACCTGGCTCAAGTTCGAATATCGAGTCGGGGACGATGAACTGCGCATCGACAGCGGCTTCCTGTCGCGCAACAGCCGCGCCATTCCGTTCGACCGGGTGACCGACGTCGATCTCGAGCAAGGCCCGCTCCACCGCTTGTTCGGGCTCGCCCGGGTACGGCTCGAGACCGGTGCCTCGGCCAGTGCCAATAATGAGGATGGCGTGCTCGACACCATCGCGCTGGCCCGCGCCGAGGCGTTGCGCGACCATATTCGCGCGCGCCGCGGCCGCGCGCCGTTGGCCGCCGCCGCCGATGATCCCGACTCCCCGCCATTGTTCGCGATGGACAAGCGTCGAGTCGCCACTGCCGGTCTGTTCAATTTCTCGCTGGCGGTGGTCGCTGGCCTGTTCGGGATCACCCAGACCTTCGGCGACGTGCTCGGGTTCGATCCGTTCAAGCGCAGCTTCTGGATCCTGCTCGCCGAACGATCTGGCCCGCTTCAGCAAGCGATCCTCGCGCACCAGTATATCGCGGTGATCGGCGGTGCGCTGACCCTGACCCTGCTCGGCGTCGCCACCGGCGTCGTCCGCACCTTGTTTCGCGACCATGGCTTCCGCCTCGACCGGACCGAGACCGGCCTGCGTCGTCGTCGCGGCCTGCTGACCCTGACCGACGTCACCATTCCCCAGCGTCGGGTTCAGGCAACGATCGTCGCCAGTGGCCCGATTCGCCGCGCCTTCGGCTGGTGCGAACTCAAGCTTCAGAGCTTGGCGATGGACGGGGCCAAGGGTGATCATGTCGTTGCTCCGCTCGCCCACCCCGATGAGGCAAATGCGATCCTGACGTCGCTCGGCTGGCCCGCCTTGCCATCGTCCGGCAATTGGTCGCGAGTGTCGATCGCCTACGTCACCTCGCTCGCCGCCTTGTTCGTCCCCGCCTTGCTGATCGCGCTCGGCGCAATGCCGTGGCTTGGCCCCGTGGTTTTAATGTGGGCGGCGGGCGGCGCGGTCGCGGTATTTGCGCGCTGGCTCAGTTGGCGTCACACCCGTTACGCGTTGTCGGACGACAGCCTGTTCATCGAACATGGCTGGTGGCGCCGTCGCCGGGCGATCGTTCCGACCCGCAATATCCAGAGCATCGAGCTGAGCGAAAATTTCTGGACCCGCGCGTTTGGCATTTGCACCTTGCGCCTCGGGGTGGCCGGGGGCGGTGGATTTTCGGCGCATGACGTCCCCGCCTTGCGACACGCGGATGGCGAGCGTTTGCGGGCTCGCCTGATAAGCGGGGATCTTTCTTAAGCGCCTTCATCGCTTTGATATTCTTTGCCTTTCGCTGCAAAAATCAGTACGGTGCCGTACAGACTTGTAAGAGTTGCACCGCTTAGCCACGGTGAATGAATTCTTCGGCGTCGCCGCGGAACTGTGGGGGCGTATCTGTGCAGCAAGCTGGCATTTTCCGGAACCGATTGCTCGCGCGTCTGACCGACGCTGATCGGGCACGCATCTTGCCGCATTTGACGCTGACCTCGCTTCCGCCGCGAATGCCGCTGGTCACACCGGGGAAGCCGATCGAGCGTTGCTATTTTCTCGAAGCCGGGGTGGCGTCGGTGGTTTCGACCACGGCGGACGGCAAGCAGGCCGAGATCGGGATCATCGGTCGCGAAGGAATGATCGATGTCGTCACCGTAATGGGCGGTGCGTCGAGCCCGCTTGAAGTGTTCATGCAGATGCCCGGCGACGCTTACAGCATCCCGACCGCAGAGCTCGTTGCGATGGCCGACGACAGCCGCAATTTCCGCCGGCTATTGCTCGGCTTTGCGCACAGCTTTTTGATCCAGGTGTCGCATACCGCGCTCGCCACGGTGACGCTCAATATCGAGGATCGCCTCGCGCGCTGGCTGTTGATGACCTGCGATCGGCTGGAGACCGACAGCTTTCCGGTCACGCATGAATTCATGTCATTGATGCTCGGTGTTCGCCGCGCCGGAGTGACCGATGCGCTTGGCAGTCTCGCCGCCGCGGGCCACATCGCCACCAGCCGCGGTCAGATCACCATCCTCGACCGCAACGGGCTCGAGAAACGCGCTGGCGACAGCTACGGAACGCCCGAAGCCAATTATCGCGACCTTGTCGGCGATTAGCGCTTGGGCCGGACCTGCAGGATCGGGTCGAAATCTGGATTATCGATCAGCGCTGCGACCCGGTCCTCGTACAGCTGTGCCATGCGCCGATGGATCGCCGCAGTATCGGTGTCGCTCGTGTCCAGCGCGCGCTGCGCTTCCTCGTCCGCACGGCGCTTTAGATACATAATGTCTCGCTCGGCCATACCCCACCCCTGGGACATGAGTAGCCACGGCCGGGCCGCGACATCTGTCCGGTGGCGTACCGAAACTCGCTCGACCTCTTCTCGCCCGCATTGCCTTCACCGCGCAGGCCTCTAGACCGGCACGATGAGTTCCTCCTTCGCTTCCTTCCGCTCGGTCAGCGGACAGCCATGGCGACCGCGCCGCGAGGGCGGAGACGATCTCGGCATCGACCTCGTCGACCAGCTGCTGCTCGCCCGCGGGGTCGCCCCCGCCGATCTCGCCCGCCACCGCGCGCCGACGCTGCGCGATTTCCTGCCCGACCCGTCGGTGTTCGCCGACATGGACAAGGGCGCGTCGCGGCTCGCCGATGCAGTCGAGGCGGGCGAGACGATCGCCATCTTCGGTGATTATGACGTCGATGGCGCAACCTCCGCCGCTTTGCTCACCTTGCTGCTTCGCCGCCTCGGCAGCGACCCGATGATCTACATCCCCGACCGCTTGATGGAAGGCTATGGCCCGAGCGGAAAGGCGCTGGTCGAGTTAAAGGAAAAGGGTGCGAGCCTCGCGATCACCGTCGATTGCGGGGCGCAGGCGTTCGATGCGTTGGCCGAGGCCGCCGCTGCGGGCCTCGACGTCATTGTCTGCGACCACCACCTGTGCTCGACCGCGCTTCCCACCACGGTGGCGATGATCAATCCCAACCGGCTCGACGAAAGCGTCGACGGCGCCGCCCACGGCCACCTCGCCGCGGTCGGCATGGCGTTCCTGCTCGGGGTCGCGCTGCTTCGCGAATTGCGCAAGCGCGGTCGCTTCGTCAATGGCGTCGCCGAACCCGGGATCATCGACCTGATCGATATCGTCGCGCTCGGCACCGTCGCCGACGTCGCCAAGCTGAAAACCCTCAACCGCGCCTTTGTAACGCAGGGGCTCAAGGTCATGGCCGAGCGCCGCAACATCGGGCTCGCCGCGCTGGCCGATGCCGCGCGGCTCGTCAAAAGCCCGACCAGCCGCGATCTCGGTTTTGCGCTTGGGCCCAGGATCAACGCCGGCGGCCGGGTCGGCAAGTCCGACCTCGGCGTTCGCCTGCTCACCGCCACCGATCCGGAGGAGGCGCGGACCATCGCCGCCGAGCTCGACCGGCTCAACGAGGAGCGCCGCGCGATCGAGCAGCTGGTCACCGACGCCGCCGCCGACCAGGCGCTGGCGCAGGCCGATTCGCCGCTGGTGATCGTCTCAGGGCTCGGCTGGCACCCCGGCGTGGTCGGGAGCGTCGCCAGCCGCCTCAAGGAAAAATACGGCCGTCCCGCGATCGTCATCGCGGTCGACGACGACGGCGTTGGCAAGGGCTCGGGCCGCTCGATTTCGGGGGTCGACCTCGGCGCCGCAATCCTCGCTGCAAAAGATAGCGGCCTGCTCGTCGCTGGTGGCGGCCATGCGATGGCCGCCGGGGTGACCGTCGCGCCCGGCGGGATCGAACCGCTGCGCGCCTTCCTCAACGATCGCTTGGCCGACACTATCGACACCGCCCGCAGCGACCGCGCGCTGACCCTCGATGCCTTGCTCTCCCCCGGCGGCGTGATCGGCGGTCTGTGCGATCAGCTCGACGCCGGTGGCCCCTATGGCGCTGGCTGGCCCGCCCCGCGCTGCGCCGTCGGCCCGACACGCCTGCTTCGCACCGCGGTCGTCGGCAACGGCCATGTTCGCGGGATCGCCAGCGGCGATGACGGCAAGAGCTTCAAGTGGATCGCGTTCCGTGCCGCCGATACTCCGCTCGGGCAAGCCTTGTTGTCGTCCTCCCCCGACACCCGCTGGTGGCTCGCCGGAACGATCAAGCGCGACGAGTGGCAGGGTGGCAATGCGGCGGAAATGCACGTCGAGGACGCCGCTCCCGCCTGACCGGTTTTGACCCGATGGCCTTGACCGTAACCCGCGCTTCCCCTAGTCGCGCCACGGCACCAAATGGCCCCTTCGTCTAAGGGTTAGGACGCGGCCCTTTCACGGCTGAAATACGGGTTCGAATCCCGTAGGGGTCACCATCGCACAGGAGTGTCGGGGCACTCCGAGCACTGGTGACAATTTAGGACTGCCGGGAGCAGTCCGCGAAATTGGCGACAGCGCACCGAGGCGATGGTCACTTGCGCTAAGTGTATTACCAATATAATACACTTTGATGGGCAATCTTCATCTCGACTCAATCGGCAAGACCTACGGTCGCAAGCCCATCTTCGACGACGTCACGACTCACGTCCCGATCGGGCTGACGTTGCTGACCGGGCCGAGTGGGGCAGGCAAGTCGACCCTGCTCAGGATCCTCGCCACCGCCGAAAAGCCAAGCCGCGGCAAATTGAGCTGGAAAGGCGCACCGCTTCCCGCCGCGCGCCACCAGTTACGCCGTGCGCTCGGCTATGCGCCTCAGGCGGTCGATCTTCCCGACGATCTCACCGCGCGCGAATTTGCGATGCACATGGCCGCGCTCAAGGGGCTCGACCTCGCCGCTGCCGATGCCCAATTCGGCGCGATCACCGACGCCATCAACCTCCATTCCGACATCAACCAGCGGATCGCGACCTTCTCGGGCGGGATGCGCCGCCGGCTGGTGTTCGCCCAGGCATTACTCGGCGCGCCCGACCTGATCATCCTCGACGAGCCCACCGCCGAGCTCGACAGCCACACCGCGGTCCTGCTCGAATCGCTGATCGTCGAGCGCGCCGCCAGGGCCTCGGTGGTAATGACCACTCACGCCTCCGCCCAGCTTTCCGCGCATGCCGCCGCAAGCTGGCGGGTCGAGGGCGGCCAGGTCATTCGGACATGAGCGCAGTCGCGGTGGCGCGCTCGGCGATGAATGTCAGCCTGCGCCGTTATTCGCGCAGCTGGGGACTGTGGCTGCTATTGCTGGTCGCGCCGATCGGTGCCCGCTTCATGATCGCGCGCGACGATGGCTCGGGGATGCAGGTCGCGATCGGCGGGCATTTGCCGGTGATGACCTCGGCGACGCTCGGGGTCTGCCTCGGGGTCGTTGTCTCGACCCTGCTCTTGCCGGTCGCCTTCCTCTACCTCCGCTCCAACGTCACCCGCCGCAATCCGTGGCAGGTCGATGAAGTCAGCGGCGCCTCGCGTGCGGCGATCATGCTCGGGCGCTTTGCCGCCGACGCTGTGGTCCTGCTTGCGTCGCTGACCGCGCTGACCGCGGCTGGCTGGCTGCTCGGCTGGCAGATCGTCACCGGCCCGTTCCAGCCGGGTTGGATCGCGCTTCCGTTATGGCTGGTCGCTGCACCGGCGCTAATCGGGCTTGCCGCGCTTCGCCAATTGCTCGATGCGCGCCCGCTCGGCCGCCGCGGATTTGGCGAGCTGATCTTCTTCATCCTGTGGATGTCGGCACTGGTCATCCCGATCGTCGTATCCGAGCGGCCGTCGAGCTTCGCCGTCAACATGGTCGATTATGCCGGCTTTGTCCGTCCGTTGGTCGCTGGCTCGCCGAGCGGCGACAATGATTTCTCGATCGGCGGTGGCGAGATCAAGCCCGGCCGGGTGCCGCTCGATGCGGAACGGGGGATCAGCGCCCCGGGCTACATCGGTTCGCGCTTCGCCTGGGTCGCAATCGCGATCGCGCTGAGCGCATTGGCGAGCTTGG
This sequence comes from Sphingomonas bacterium, assembly GCA_026785645.1. GTDB lineage: Bacteria > Pseudomonadota > Alphaproteobacteria > Sphingomonadales > Sphingomonadaceae > Sphingomicrobium. The sequence goes on from JAJAZM010000058.1 coordinate 8,869, forward strand.
TCTATGCCCAGCACAGCGCGCCGCGCCGCCCCCGCCTCGCCGGCTTCCTCGCGCGTTTGCTCGCCACTGGGCCGCCGCCGCCAGCGATCACCAATGCACCCGCCGCGCCAAGCAGCCGATCCCCGATCGCCACCCTTGTGCTGGCCGAATTCCGACTGGTCGGCGCGGGCAGATTGTTCCTGTACCTGGCGATCGTCGCCGCATTGCTCGGCGTGCTCCCCGACTTCCGCCATTTCGGCAGCCCGGCGGGCCTGCTGCTGCTGGTGTTCGGGCTTTGCGCGCAGGCCGGGCGAAGCGAGGCGCGCGGCCTTCGCCACCTTACCGCGACCACCGCCACGCCCCCGCCATTGCGCCGCGCTGCCCTGGTCGTTGCCGGAACCGCCTGGGCGATCCTGCTGGCGCTCCCCGCCGCGCTCGCCAGCTGGTCGCTCGCCCCGATCCTCCTCGGCGCAGCGACCGGCGCCGCCGCGGGGCTGGTCGCAGTGATCCTGGCAATGATCAGCGGCTCGGCCTTCGCGGCGCGAATGGTGCTGCTGATTCTGTGGTACGTCTATCTGTCGACCTGATCACATCCGCAGCCAGGCCACCACCAGCGACGCGACCAGCACCATTGTGCTCACCCCAAGCGCAAGCGCGGCGCTCGCGCCCTTGCCCCGCGCATAAGCCAGCGTCACCCCGATCTTGACCGCCATGTTGGCGACCACCGTCCCGCCGATCGCGATCGCGGCGAGCTCGGCCCCGATCGCCGCTTCGGGCAATCCCCCGGCGGTAACGATCGAGGCATCGACGTCCATCGACCCCATCAGGAACAGCAGCAGCGCAATCCCCTGCTCGCCGAACTGCCCTTGCGCCCAGCGCGCCGCGACTGCTGCCCCGGCGACGAACGCCAGGAAGGTTAGCGCGGGCAGCATCGCGATCGGGTTGCCCGGCGGCGCGCTATGCTTGCTTTGGGGCGCGGACCGATACAGCCACCACCCCGCCGCCCACGCCACCACCAACGCCGGCGCGATGATGATCGCCAGCGGCTGCAGCATCCGGGTGGCGAGGATTGCGACCAGCACCAGCACGCGCAGATACATCACTGCGCTGGCCAGCGCGATTCCGGCCGGCTCGGCCCCGCCCGCCTCCCTCGTCCCGAGCCGCTGCGCCAGCGACTGGGTCACCGCGGTCGAGCTATACGCCCCGCCGATCAGCGCGGTGGCGATCGTCCCGTAGCGCGCGCCGAAGATCCGGTTGGCGATATAGCCGACGAACGAGAAGCCGGTGACGAGCACCACCACCCACCATAATTTGCTTGCATTCCACGCATCATAGGGGCCGAAATCGCGGTCGGGCAGGAATGGCAGCACCGCCAGCGCAATCACCGCGAACCGCGCCAGCGACTTGATGTCGCGCTCGTCCAATCGGTCGACGAAGCCGTGCACCTCGTCGCGCATCGCCAGGATCAGCACCACGATTGCCGCCGCCGCGAGTGCCAGCCCGATCATGCCATTGCCCGCCAGATAGGCGATCCCCAGCGTCGCCACCGCCGCCACCGGGCTGGTCGCATCGCCCCTGGCCTTGAGCCGTGGCGCATAAGCGATGGCGAGGATTGCGATCACCCCCGCCAGCAGCACCGCGCCGACCACCACCTGCCCCATCGACCCGCTCAGCCCGGCGATCCCGCCGGCCAGCCCGAGCAAGGAAAAGGTTCGCACCCCCGCCACGCGTTGCCCGTCGGGCTGGTCCTTCAATTTGAACCCGCGTTCGAGCCCGACCAATATCCCGACCACCAGCCCAACCCCGACCCTGAGCCCCTGCTGCGCCCAGATGTCGAGGCTTTCGATCATCGCGCCAGCCGCTCGGCGTGCCACGCGACATGGTCGGCCATGAAGCTCGAGATGAAATAGTAACTATGATCGTAGCCCGCCTGCCGCCGCAACGTCAGCGCGATCCCCGCGTCGGCGCACGCCGCCTCGAGCAGTTCGGGCTTCAATTCCTTGTCGAGAAACGGGTCGGCGTCGCCGATATCGACCAAAATCTCGTCAACCCGCGCGCCATCCTCGATCGCCGCCACTGCATCATGTCGCCGCCACGTCGCGCGGTCCTCGCCGAGATAATGTTTGAGCGCCTTTCTGCCCCACGGCACCGCGCTCGGCGCGACGATCGGCGAGAAAGCGCTGACCGAGCGGAACCGCCCCGGCAGCCCCAGCGCCAGCGTCAGCGCGCCATGCCCGCCCATCGAATGGCCGGTGATCGACTGCCGCGCCAGGTCCGCCGGGAAATGCTCGCCCACCAATGCCGGAAGTTCGTCGGCGAGGTAGCTCCACATGTTGAACTGCCTGTCCCACGGCGCCTCGGTCGCATCGACGTAGAAACCCGCGCCCTGCCCGAAGTCCCACAATCCGTCGGGATCGTCGGGCACCTCCTCGCCGCGCGGCGAGGTATCGGGCGCGACGAAGATCATCCCCGCCGCCGCACAGGCTGCGCGATACTCGCCTTTCTCGGTGACGTTAGCGTGGGTGCAGGTCAGCCCCGACAAATACCACAACACGGGCAGCCTCGTCCCCGGCGAATGGTCGGGGACGAACGCCGAAAACACCATGTCGGTGGTGGTTGCGCTCGATGCATGGCGGTACACGCCCTGCGTGCCGCCATGCGACCGAACCTCGCTAAGCGTCTCGATCATGCATCGGCCGGCAGACGATGCATGGCGCAAATCTTGTTGCCCGACGGATCGCGCAGATAAGCCAGATACAAATTTACGCCCGACCCCGAGCGCACCCCCGGCGGATCCTCGATCGCGGTTCCGCCCGCCGCGATCCCGGCCTGCTCCCACGCCTGCGCCTGCTCGGGGCTGTCGACCGCGAAGCCGATCGTCGATCCATTGCCGTGGGTCGCGGGC
>JAJAZM010000059.1 GCA_026785645.1 Sphingomonas bacterium
GCCCAGCTAGGGGCGCCGACCCTCGCCCGCCTCGGCGAACGCGAGCGGGCGGGCGACTGGCTGGAGCGCGCGATGTTCATCGATCCCGACGACCCGATCGTCGCCTATAATGCGGCCTGCACCTACGCCCAGTTGGGCGACGCGGAGAAAGCCTTCGTCTCGCTCAACAAGTGGGCGGCGAACAGCGGCAGCGAAATGGAAATGTGGCTGGAGACCGACAATGATCTCGACGACCTTCGCCCTGACCCGCGCTTCACGGCAATCGTCGACATGCTCAGGCAGCGGCGCGCCACCGCCTAATTTTTAATCGCCCCGGTGATCTTGCGCAGAATTGCCCGGGGCAAGAAACGGTGGGCCTGCGCGCCGGCCTTGTTGGCGATCCCGGGAATGGCGACCGCGCGGCCCGAGTCGAGCGCCTTCAATCCCATCGCCACGACATCCTCCGACCGCGCGCTGATCTTGTCGAACGCGCCATTGCCCTTGAACCCCGCAACCTCGCCGAATTCGGTTTTGGTCGGGCCGGGGCAGAGCGCGGTAACTCGCACGCCCTTCCTGCCGACTTCCTCGTGCAGCGCCTCGCTAAACGACAATACGAACGCCTTGGTCGCGAAATAGACCGCCATTCCGGGGCCGGGCTGGAAGGCGGCGGTCGAGGCAATGTTAAGGATCGCGCCGGTATTGCGATCGATCATCCCCGGAAGCATTGCGTGGGTTAGTTCGACCAAGCTGCCGCAGTTCAAATCGATCATCGCCCGCTGCCGCGCCCCGTCGAGCGCGACGAATTTGCCGAACAGCCCGAAGCCGGCGTTATTGATCAATGTCCCGACCTGCTCGCCATGCGCGGCAAGGTCCGCCATCAGCGAGCCCGCAGCGCCGGGCTGGCCGAGGTCGAGCGTCACCGCACGGGCGTTGCCAAGCTCGTTCGCGAGCGCTTCCAGCTTGTCACGCCGACGCGCCACCAGCACCAGCCGCTCGCCCCGCGCGGCGCATTGCCGCGCAAAGTCCGCGCCGAGCCCAGCCGACGCGCCGGTGATCAGGGTGACGAGGGCGGTCAGGCGACGCTCGCCTTGACGATGCTGCCCGGATTGCGAACCGGCTCGCCGGTGGGCAACGCATCGACATGCTCCATCCCGCTCTCGACTTCGCCCCACACGGTATACTGGTTGTCGAGGAAACTGGCGTTGTCGAGGCAGATGAAGAATTGGCTGTTGGCGCTGTTGGGGCTCGACGAGCGCGCCATCGAGCAGGTCCCGCGGACGTGCGGCTGGCTCGAGAATTCGGCCTTGAGGTCGGGCTGCTTGCTGCCGCCCATACCGGTCCCGGTGGGGTCGCCGCCCTGCGCCATGAAGCCGGGGATCACGCGGTGGAACACCACCCCATCGTAGAAACCTTCGTTGGCGAGGCTCGCGATCCGCTCGACATGGCCCGGCGCGAGGTCGGGGCGAAGCTTGATCACGACGTCGCCGCCGGTCGAGAGGGTCAGGGTCAGGGTGTTGGCGTCGGCCATGGGTGCATCTCCGCAAAAGGGGTTCGCGGCGGCCTTTAAGCAAGTCGCTTGGGTTGCGCCAGAGGCGGTGCGGCCATAGGAGGGCGGCCAAGCGCCGGCAGGGGAAGTGAGATGAGCGACCGCGACGATTTCGCCGCCATCCCGACAATCGATTCGCCTGATACCGCGCCTGTGCCTGAGCTAGAGCGCCGCGCGGTGATGGATCACGAAGACCGGCTGCGTCCCGACTTCGTCGCCAAGGTGCTCGACGCGGTCGAGGCAGGCGACAATGACACCGCCCGCGCGATGGTCGAGCCGCTCCACCCGGCCGACATCGCCGATCTGATCGAACTTGCCGCCGGCGATGAGCGCGAAGGGCTGGTCGCGGCGCTGGCCGGGATCGTCGACGCCGACGTCTATGCCGAATTGAACGAGCATGTCCGCGAGACCTTGATCGACGAAATGGACGCGGCCCAGGTCGCCGACCTCGCGGGGCAACTCGATACTGACGATGCAGTGGCGATCATCGAGGACCTCGACCGCGACGAGCAGCGGGCCGTCCTTTCGGCGATGGATCCCGACGATCGCGCCGCGGTCGAGGAAGCGCTGACCTATCCGGAGGAGACCGCCGGCCGCCTGATGCAACGCGACCTGATCGCGGTGCCCGAGCATTGGACCGTCGGCCAGGTGATCGACTACCTGCGCTCGTCGGACGAATTGGCCGACGATTTCTGGGAAGTGTTCGTGGTCTCGCCGGTCCACCACCCGGTCGGCACGTGCAAACTCTCGACCATCCTGCGCTCACCGCGGACGATCAAGGTCCGCGACATCATGTTGCGCGACCAAACCTTGATCCCGGTCGATCTCGACCAGGAAGAAGTCGCGCTCAAATTCCAGAAATATGCGCTCATCTCGGCCGCGGTGGTCGATCCGTCGGGGCGACTGGTGGGCATGATCACGGTCGATGACATCGTCCACATCATCCAGGAAGAAGCCGGCGAGGACGTGCTGCTGCTGTCGGGCGCGGGCGACGGCGACATCAACGAGCCGGTGTTCGAAACCTACAAGTCGCGGGTCCGCTGGCTCGCCGCCAATCTGATGACCGCGCTGGTCGCCTCGTCGATCATCCGCCTGTTCGAACATTCGATCGAGCGGCTGGCGGTGCTGGCGGTGCTGATGCCGATCGTCGCCGGGGTCGGCGGCAATGCCGGAACCCAGACGCTGGCGGTCACCGTCCGTGCCATCGCCACCAACCAGCTGACCGGCTCCAACCGCTGGCGCGCGGTCGGGCGCGAAATGCGCGTTGCCTCGATGAACGGCCTGACCATCGCGATCCTCGTTGGCACTGCGGTGACGTTACTGCTCGGCTCGGCCCAATTGGGAATGGTGATTGCCGCGGCGATGATGGCAAACATTCTTGTCGCCGGCCTGGCCGGGGTGCTGGTCCCGCTGACAATGGAGCGCTACGGTGCCGACCCCGCCGTCGCCTCGTCGGTGTTCGTCACCATGGTTACCGATTCGATGGGCTTCCTCGCCTTTCTCGGCCTGGCGACGTGGGTGGGGCTGGTGCCCTAGGCACCGTGGAGTCGGGCTAGTGCCATAGGCACCGTGGGGTGGGTCTGGTCCCCTAGCCACTTGAATCACTGACGCTTTCCGCCCAGTTCGGCGCGGTGCCGCTCAATCTCTCCAAGGTCGCATTCTCCTGCGCCAGCGTCGAAACGCTCGAGCGCCGCGTCATCGCGCGGTCGAGCGGGGGCGAAATGCGCGTCGCCACCCGCATGCGCCCCAAGCGCGCCGGGGAATTGATCGGCGGTGCACTCCACTGGATCGTCAAGCATCGGATCGTCGCCCGGCAGGAGATCTTGCGGCTCGAGGATCGCAAGGACGGCAGGATCGACATCGTCCTGTCCGACCAGTTGGTGATCGTCGCGGCCGCCCCCAAGCGCGCCCACCAGGGCTGGCGCTATCTCGAGGCGGAGGACGCCCCCGGCACCGATGTCGACGATAGCGGGATGAGCGAACTCCCGCCGCGCATGTATGCCAAACTTGCGGGATTAGGACTCGTTTAACGCCAGACCTTCTAACGACACCCGCTGACGCTGGCCGACCCCCTGGTCGTGACGATGCACGACGGCGTTCCGCTAAGCGTCACCGCAGCGACTCCCTGAGCGTCGACCTTGGCGGTCTGGGTAACGGTCAGCTTGACGATCGCCGGCCCCTGCGCGCCGATCACCGCATCCTTGACCGTCAATCCTTCGCCATCGAGCGCCGAGGTGCCACGCACGATCGCGGTCAGCTTGAGCGCCTTGCCTGCCAGCCGCGCGCTCGCCGCGCCGGCCAGCCCGATCTGCAGCTGGTCGACCTCGACCGCGCCAATCGCGAGCGACCCCGCGCCCTGCGCCGCCGCCTCGAACTTCATCCCGCGCACCTTGTTGATGGTCAGGCTGCCGGCGCCGTTGACGAATGCCGCGGTCAGCTCGTGGGTGCCGATCAGTACCTCGACCGGTCCCGCCGATTCGCCCGGATAGCCGCCCCATGAAGCCGAGCGGTTGGCGCGAACGATCAACGTTCGCCCCTCGACCACGACATTGACCGGATCGAGCGCTCGCGCCGAGCCTCTGGCTTTGGCAAAGGGCGGCACCCCGACCGTCAGCGTGACCCTGTAATCGCCATCGACCCGCACCCGGTCGAAGCCCGAGACTCCGAAATTGCGGTCGGCGGCTGCGGTCAGGGCGGGGGCCGGGGCGGCGGATAACAGAAAGGCGGCGAGAATGAGCTGTTTCATGCCCCCACTTGTCGCCGCTCATGGTTAACAATTCACTAGCGCGTGCGGCTCACCGCCAATCATTAGCCGCAGGTGACGTTGCCCGATCCGGCCTTGCTGACACTGCATTTCGCGCCGCCGGTGATGGTGACATCGCCCGAGCCTGCGATCTTGACGGTGGCGCTGTCGCTGGCATTGGCCTGGACATTGCCCGATCCACCGACCGCCACGCTGGCGGTTTTCACGGCCAGCGCGGACGCATCGACGTCGCCCGACCCGCCAACCTTGATATTGGTCGATTGCGCGGTTCCGGCGGCGGTGATCGTGCCCGATCCGCCGACCGCAAACTCGACCGCGCCGCCCTTGACCGCGGCCAGCGCCAGGTCGCCCGACCCGGCGACCGTGCCCTTGAAGTCGCCATCGACCTTGTCGACTGCAATCCCGCCCGATCCGGCGATCCTTGCGCCGTGCAGCATCGCGGTAGTGACGGTGAACTCGGCCTTGCCTTGGCGGCCCCAGTTTAAGCTTATGCCATTCTTCTTCTTGGGCCGGATCTTGAGGGTATCGCCGTCGACCACGACCTCGGTCTCGTCGAGCAATTTGTCGCCGCCGGTCGCGCTTGCGCCGGGCGTGCCGCCGGTGACGACCCTGACCTCATACGGCCCCGCGACCGCAATCTTGTCGAACGCGCCAAGTTGGAAGGTGCGGGTCACGGACGATCCGGGATCGCGATTCTCGGCGTCGGCGCCGACATTGCAGGCGGTGGCAGCAAGCGCGGCGGCGGCGATGGTGAACGTGCGAATCATGAAAGGCTCCCTGGTTAGCGTATTGCAGATGTAATACACCAAGGCACGGGGACAAGGCAAGCCCGATGACGCCGCGGCCGCTTTTCGACCCCCAAAGGAAAAGGGCGCCCCCGGAGGGACGCCCTGATCGTCTCGGCAACGCGGACGCAGTTTACGCCGCTTCGGCTTTCGCCTTGTTGTGGATAGCGGCGGCCTTGTTCAAAATCTCGAGGATCTTGACCAAAGCGGTTTTCTCGTCGGTTTCTTCCATCGCGCCAAGCTCGCGCGCCAGGCGCGACGAGGCGGCTTCGAAGATCTGCCGCTCCGAATAGCTCTGCTCGGGCTGGTCGTCGGCGCGGAACAGATCGCGGGTCACTTCGGCGATCGAGGTCAGGTCGCCCGAATTGATCTTGGCTTCATATTCCTGAGCGCGGCGCGACCACATGGTGCGCTTGACCTTGGGCTTGCCCGTGAGAGTCTCGAGCGCGTCCTTCATCGTCTTGTCGCTCGACAGCTTGCGCATCCCGACTGCATCGGCCTTGCCGACCGGAACGCGGAGCGTCATGCGCTCCTTCTCGAAGCGCAGCACATACAGGTCGAGGCTGGTGCCGGCGATCTCGGTATTCTGGAGTTCGACCACGCGGCCGACGCCATGCTTGGGATACACGACAAAATCACCCACATCGAAGCTCAATGCCTTCGCTGCCATCATATGACCTTTCTGTTGACCAGACGGGCCTACCCTCGAATCTGCCGCATCGTCCCCCAAAACGACCCGCGGTCGAGGTGCCCTTTGTCC
>JAJAZM010000060.1 GCA_026785645.1 Sphingomonas bacterium
CACAGGTGCCGCGATGGCCGTTCCCAAAAGAAAAACTTCGCCTTCGAAGCGCAACATGCGCCGCAGCCATCATGCGCTGAGCCCGGCCAGCTTCCAGGAATGCCCGAATTGCGGCGAACTCAAGCGGCCGCACAATCTGTGTTCCGCCTGCGGCCATTATAACGGCCGCGAGATCATCTCGACCGAAGCCTGAGCGGTCGAGGGCCGAAGGCCGTGACCACCCGCCCGCGAATCGCCGTTGCCGCCATGGCCAGGGCCGTGAGCAAAAGCCCGCGAATCGCGATCGACGCGATGGGTGGCGATATCGGACCGGCAACAATCGTCGCCGGAATGGCAGTTGCGCGCCGCAAGAACATCGCGCTCCAGTTCGAGCTGTATGGCGATCGATCGCTGATCACGCCCGAACTGGCCAAGCATGACGGCCTCGCCGATGTGGTCAATGTCCACCATACCACCGACTTCATCGAGGGCAGCGAAAAGCCCAGCCAGGCGATCCGCCGCGCCAAGACCACATCGATGGGCATGGCGATCAATGCGGTCAAGGAAGGCCGCGCCGACGCCGCCTTGTCGGCCGGCAATACCGGCGCGCTGATGGCGATGGCCAAGCTCGCGCTGCGCACCATGCCGGGGATCGACCGGCCCGCGCTCGCCGCCTTGCTGCCGACCCTGGGCGACAATGACCTGGTCATGCTCGACCTCGGCGCCAACACCGAATGCGACGCCCAGAACCTCGTCCAGTTTGCGGTGATGGGGGCGGCTTATGCCCGCACCGCGCTGTCGATCGACAAGCCGCGGGTCAAATTGCTCAACATCGGCACCGAGGAATTGAAGGGCACCGGCGAATTGAAGGAAGCCGCCGCCTTGCTCCGCGAAGCCGATTATCTGCCGTTCAGCTTCACCGGCTTCACCGAGGGCGACCAATTGTCGCGCGGCGCGGTCGATGTAGTGGTCACCGACGGTTTCTCGGGCAATATCGCCCTGAAGACCGCCGAAGGCACCGCGCGTTTCGTCACCGATTTGCTGCGCCGCGCCTTTACCAGTTCGCTTCGATCGAAGGCCGGTTTCGCTTTGTCCAAACCCGCCTTGCACATGCTCAAGGTCCATCTCGACCCCAATAATCACAATGGCGCGGTGTTCCTCGGGCTGAACGGGCTGGTGGTGAAGAGCCACGGCAGCGCGACCCCCAGGGGAGTCGCCAATGCAATCGGCGTCACCGCGCGGATGATTGCCAACGACATCACCCGCAAGATCGGCGACGATCTCGACAATTTCCGCGCCCACGCGTTCAGCAACGAGACTGCTGAATGACTCGCCGATCGGTCATCGCCGGGGTCGGGTCGGCCTTGCCGAAGCGCTGCGTCACCAATGCTGAACTGGCCGAGACAGTCGACACGACCGACGAATGGATCGTCGAGCGGACCGGGATCCGCAGCCGCTATATCGCCGATGCCAGCGAGACCACCGCGAGCCTCGCCACCGACGCCTGCCGCCGCGCGCTCGCCCATGCCGGGATCGATGCCAGCCAGGTCGGGCTGATCGTGCTTGCCACCGCGACCCCCGACCAGACCTTCCCGTCGTCGGCAACCAAGGTCCAGGCGGCGCTCGGCATCAACGATTGCATCGCGTTCGACGTCCATGCGGTGTGCACCGGCTTCCTCTACGCGCTTAGCGTCGCCGATTCGATGCTCCAGTCGGGCGCGGCCGACACTGCCTTGGTGATCGGTGCCGAGACCTTCAGCCGGATCCTCGACTGGGACGATCGCGGCACCTGCGTATTATTCGGCGACGGCGCCGGTGCGCTGGTCCTTCGGGCCGAAGATGGCGAGCGAGGGATCCTCGCGACTCGGCTCCACGCCGACGGTCGCCACAACGACTTGCTCTATGTCGATGGCGGTCCATCGACCACCGGAACGGTCGGCAAATTGCGCATGAAGGGCCGCGAAGTGTTTCGCCACGCGGTCAAGAACCTCGCCGATGTGCTCAACGAAGTGCTCGCTGCGGCGGACCTGACATCGGCCGATGTCGATTGGGTCGTCCCGCACCAGGCCAATGCGCGGATCCTCGATGCCACCGCCAAGAAGCTGGGTTTGCCGCCGGAAAAGGTGGTCGTCACGGTCGATCGCCACGCCAATACGTCCGCCGCGTCGGTGCCCTTGGCGCTCGATACCGCGGTCCGCGATGGCCGGATCAAGCGCGGCGATCTGATCGTGCTCGAGGCGATGGGCGGCGGATTTACCTGGGGCGCAGCGGTCGTACGTTATTAACAACCTTGCGACTCGTTCGGATTGCCGTCGCGCATGTTTTTGGTTACGCTGCGAAATGCCGGGCTGGGACGCCCGCACTTCGAGGGGATAACAATGGCGGATGCGGGTATCGCTCGACACGATGGGCTTCACATGGCGACGCTGACCAGGGCCGATTTGTCGGACATCGTCCATCGCAAACTCGGCCTGTCGCGCGCCGAAAGCGCAAGCATGGTCGAGCGCATGCTATATCACCTGTGCCACTCGCTGGCCGAGGGCAAGAATGTCAAGATTTCGGGCTTCGGAAGCTTCATCCTGCGCGACAAGGGCGAGCGCGTCGGGCGCAATCCCAAGACCGGGATCGAAGTGCCGATTGCGCCGCGCCGGGTGATGACCTTCCGCGCCAGCCAGATCATGCGCGACAAGGTTGCTAAGTAGCGACGTGACCTCGGCCAAGGATCCGGGCGCGTTCAAGACGATCGGCGAATTGTCGGAAGAGCTTGGTGTCGCCCAGCATATCCTGCGCTACTGGGAATCGAAATTCCCGCAGTTGAAGCCGCTCCAGCGCGCCGGCAACCGCCGTTACTACCGTCCCGCCGACGCCGATCTCGCGCGGCGCATCAAGGATCTGCTGGCCAACCATGGTTACACCATCCGCGGGGTACAGAAATTGCTCGGCGCAAAGGGCGAGGCCGCGCCTGCGCCTGAAGCGCCCGCGATCCCGATGACCGGCTACCCGCTGGAGGCCCAGCCGCTACAGGTTCAGCCGCTGCAGGTTCGGCCCGAGACCCCCGCCGTCCCCGCCTCAGCGGTCGATTTCGAACGGCTGGTCGGCCTGCGCGATAAATTGGTCGCCGCGCTCGGCGAATAAGCGGCTCCGGACCCGCGCCAGCGCGACATCGAGCGACACCCGCGATACCTGCACTTCGGGCGGAAACGCGCTTAGTAGCCGCGACGGGAAGGCGCTCGACAGCATCACGAACAAGCCCTTGTCGCCATCGCGCCGGATGAGCCGCCCGAACGCCTGGGCCAGCTTCGCCTTGACCATCCGGTCGTCATAAGCCGAGCCGCCATTGGCCATCCGCCGCGCCGCATGAAGCACCGTCGGGCGCGGCCACGGCACGCGTTCCATCACCACCAGCCGAAGCGAATCGCCCGGCACATCGACCCCGTCGCGCAATGCATCGGTGCCGAGCAGCGACGCCTTGGGATCGTCGCGGAAGATGTCGACCAAGGTGCCGGTATCGATCGCGTCGACATGCTGGGCGAGCAATGGCAGGCCCGCCCGCGCCAGACGATCCGCAATCCGCGCATGGACCGCGCGCAGCCGCTGGATGGCGGTGAACAGCCCAAGCGTCCCGCCCCCCGCCGCCTCGATCATCCGGGCATAGGCCCCCGACAGCGCCGCAATGTCCCCGCGCGGCAAATCGGTGACGATCAGCACCTCGGCGGCGGCGGCGTAATCGAACGGGCTTTCCGCCTCGAAATGCGCCGTCGGGCCGGGCAGATGGAGCGCCCCGGTGCGCGCCTCGGCGCTTGGCCAGCCCTCGCCGCCGCGCAACGTCGCCGAGGTCACCAGCACGCCATGCGCGGGTTCGAGCACAGCCTTGGCGAACGGCCGCGTCGGGTCGAGCCAGTGGCGGCGCAGGCCGACATCATATTCGCGCCCCTCGACCCGGTCGATCGCCAGCCAGTCGACGAAATCGGGATCGACCGCGCCGCCGATCCTTGCCAGCAGCGCAATCCACGCGGCCAGCGTATCGCGCCGCCAGCTCAAGCCATTGATCGCACCATCGACCCGCGCGCGCGCCTGCGAGTCGAGCCAATCGGGCGCGTCCTCGAGGATTGCTTCCAATCGCCGGGCGAGCGCGGCAAGCGGTTTGGCCAGCGACTCGAGCGCTTCCATCGCCGCCGCTGCAGCGTCGATCAGGGCCCCATCGGGATCGGCCAATTCGGTCTCGAGCCCATAGCCGGCTTCCTGCGCCTTCGACCGCGCATAGACCGTGCCCCGCACTTGATGGAGCAATCGCTCGACCGGGCCGAACGGATCGCCCTCGGAAAGCCGCGCGATCCACCCGTCGGACGGCAGGAAGCGCGCTGCCTCGACCGCCGCATCGAGCGCCTGGTTACCCGCCTCGTCATAGCTTGCGACATCGAGCAGCCGCGCGGCAAGACCCCGCCGCCGCCCGCGCGATTTCCCCTCGGGCCCGACGATCCAGCGCCGCATCTCGATCGCTTCTGCGCCAGTCAGCGCCACCGAAAAGGTCGAATCGGCGGCATCGAACAGATGATGGCCCTCGTCGAACAATATCCGCGTCGGCGCATCGGGCCGCCCGCGCGCGGCGTTGACCATCACCAACGCATGGTTGGCGATGACGATGTCGGCCTCGCGCCCCGCCCGCTCGGCGCGCTCGATGAAGCATTTTCGATAGTGCGGGCAGCCGGCATAGACGCATTCGCCGCGCCGGTCGGTCAAGGCCGCCGCCCCGGCGCGGCGGAACAGGCTCGGCAGCCAGCCGGGCAGGTCGCCGCCGACCATGTCGCCATCCTTGCTATACGCCGCCCAGCGCCCGACGAGATGCGCCAAGATCGCCGCGCGCCCCGCAAACGCGCCTTGCATCGCATCCTCCAGATTGAGCAGACAAAGGTAATTCTCGCGCCCCTTGCGGATGACGATCTTCGCCTTCCGGGTCGCTTCGTCGGGGAACAGCTTATGCCCCTCGGCGTCCAACTGGCGTTGCAGCGCCTTGGTGAAGGTCGACACCCACACTGTTCCCCCGGCGCGGTCGGACCACAAAGCCGCGGGGGCGAGATAGCCCAAGGTCTTGCCGATCCCGGTGCCGGCTTCGGCGAGCAGCATGTTGGGCTCGCCGACGGCGCGGCGCGCGGCAAACAATTTCGCGGTCTCGGCGGCCATCGCCCGCTGACCAAGGCGCGGTTCGGCATTGTCGCCGGTCAGTTCGGCCAGCTTGGCTTCCGCAGCGGGCCCGGAAATGGTCACGGTTCGCGGCGGC
>JAJAZM010000061.1 GCA_026785645.1 Sphingomonas bacterium
GGATGGCGGCGGTTGACGCAGTATCGGCGGCGATCGACGCGATCCTGGACGTTTAGAGACGGGTCAACAAACGAAGCTCGCTAATGTCTGCTTTGGGTGGAAAGCGGACATTAGGCGGATGCGTCAAATACGAGCGCTGGCGGTCGGTGGCGGCCGCACGGTGGTGGCTCCTCGACGCCTGAACTCAGATGCCTCCGCTCCTCGAAAGCGTTATTTTCCGCGAGGTCCATCGACGGATCGCGTCCAAGTCACCTAGCCTAAAGGGTGTATTTTATACTGACAATTTTCCTTGTAATTGCAATTGATCACAAACGTGGGTTTCATCAATCTCCGACGCCCTGTTCAACGTTGAACCCAGAATCAAAATGAGGAGTGTCGAGATGCGAAAGATAATCATGTTTGCGTGGAGCTTTTTGTTTGACCATGAAGTCAGTCCGCTTCGTCATATCCCGCATTTGAACACGCGCCACATGGTCCTGCAACTTCTTGGATGGATGTGGGCTCTAGCTTTCTCGATTGCTGTCGGAAGCTACACCGTGTTTGCCGCGAGCGTCATTGGGCATGTTGTTCTTATAGGAGCGGCTGCCATCACGGTTGCGACCTATAGTGCCGCGGCAAACCGCCCAAGCCTATTCTTTGCCGGCTATGGGCGACGTTCGGATGGCGAACATCTGTAAACTATTTGCCTCCGCCAAAAAGGCGGCTCATCGTTTTCGGTCATAGCGATAAGTTTCAAAACGACTGGGTTTAGCGCATTTCGGATTTCGGCCTTTTGTCAGCATTTGGTAAAAACGCATGAGCCGAATGTCCGTTGTGGGTGGAAAGCGGACACTAGGGAAACCCGCTCAAGTTCAAGCATTGCTATCCTTCGCGCCTTCCTTCTCCTTCGCCCCTTCGCGTGAAACTGGCCACGTCCATCCGCAACCCGGCTTTCGCAGAGCAAGAAATTCGGCACGCGAAGGCGCGAAGAAACAGCGAAGGCGCGAAGCTGCAGCGCCGCTTCGTGCTTTTCGCTCCTTGGTGTGCGACTCCTACGGGCAGGCCGGGGTGCTCGGCGGAGAACAAGCGAGCTCGGTTGCGGCGCTGGCCGCGCTGAAGGGGAAGATGGGGGAGGAATAGGCGCTCGAAGACAGGCAGGTGGACCCCGAATCAAGTCCGGGGTGACGACCTGTGGGGGTCGTCAGAACGGGACGTCGTCGTCGAGGTCGGTGTCGAAGGCGGCGGGTTGTTGGCGGGATTGGGGTTTGGCGCCGCCGCCACTGCTTCCGCCGCCGCTGCCGCCGCCGAAACCCTGGTCGTCGCCATAGCTCGATCCGCCGCCACCATAGCCGCCGCCACTGCCGCCGCCTTCACCGCGCGAGTCGAGCAGCACCATCGAGCTGTTGAAATTACGGAGCACGACATCGGTGGTGTAGCGGTCGTTGCCCGACTGATCCTGCCATTTGCGGGTCTCGAGCTGGCCTTCGAGATAGACCTTCGAGCCTTTCTTGAGATAGCGCTCGGCGACCCCGGCGAGGCCTTCGGAGAAGATCGAGACATTGTGCCACTCGGTCTTTTCCTTGCGCTCGCCCGAGCCCTTGTCCTTCCAATTTTCGGACGTCGCGACCGAGAAGCTGACCACCTTGCCGCCATTGGCGAAGCTCCGCGACTCGGGATCCTTGCCCAAATTCCCGACCAGGATCACCTTGTTCACACTGCCCGCCATAACTCACTCCCTCGTCCGACTGTTCGCTTGTTGAACCGTTCGTTAGGACGCGGTGCGGCGGTGGGCAAGCGCCTAGCCGAGCCCGAACGCGACTGCGGTCCAGTAGGTCGCGCCGGCCGCGACATAGGCCAGCACGAACAGGTAGCTGACCATGAATATCGGCCACTTCCAGCCATTGGTCTCGCGCCGGGTGACGGCGATGGTCGAGATGCATTGCGGGGCGAACACGAACCAGGCGAGGAAGGCGAGCGCGGTGGCGAGGCTCCAGCGGCCAGCCAATTTCTGTTCGAGCGTCTGAAGGTTGGTCTCGTCCCCCGCGTCGATCGAATAGACCGTGGCGATCGCCGCCACCGCGACCTCGCGCGCCGCCATCGCGGGGAGCAAGGCGAGGCTGATATCCTTGTTGAAGCCAATCGGCGCGACGACGACGTGGATCGCGTCGGCAATATGGCCGGCGATCGAGACGTCGCTCTGTTTCTGCCCGGGGCCGGCCTGCGGGAAGCTGGCGAAGGCCCACAATATGACGGTCGTGACGAGGATGATCCCGCCGGCGCGCTTCAAGAAGATCACGGCGCGCTGCCACAGGCCGAGCACGATGTCGGTCAGCCGCGGCATCTGATATTTGGGCAATTCCATCATGAACGCGCCGCCGCCGCCCTTGACCACGGTGCGCCGCAGCACGAGCGCGACGACCAAAGCGCCGACCACGCCTGCGATATACAGGCCGAACATCACCAACCCCTGCACGCCGACCCCGGGCAGCACCGAGCGCGCGGGGATGAAGGCGCCGATGATCAGGGTGTAGACCGGAAGCCGCGCCGAGCAGGTCATCAGCGGGGCGACCAGGATGGTGGTCAGCCGGTCCTTGGGATCGTCGATGGTGCGGGTCGCCATGATCCCCGGAACCGCGCAGGCGAAGCTCGACAGCAAGGGGATGAAGGCGCGGCCGGAGAGGCCCGCATGGCTCATCAGCCGGTCCATGATGAACGCCGCGCGGACCATGTAGCCGGTCGATTCCAAGACCAGGATGAACAGGAACAGGATCATGATCTGGGGCAGGAAGACAATCACCGCGCCGACCCCGGCGAACAGCCCGTCGACGATCAGCGAACGAAACAGCCCGGGGGGAAGCGCGTTGCCGATCGCGTTGCCGGTGGCGATGGTCAGCCCTTCGAGCGCGTCGGCGGGCGGTGCGCTCCACGCGAACACCGCCTGGAACATGACGAACAGGATCGCGGCGAGGATGATCGGTCCGGCGACGGGGTGGAGCAACAACCCGTCGAGGCGGTGGGTCAATCGGCGGGTCGGGGTTTCGCTGACGATCGCGCCGAGCGCAATGTCGCGGGCGCGGCGCTGGAGGGTGAAGCCGTCGTGGCTGGGACCGTCGCCGGGGCGGATCGCGCGCGGGCTGAGCAGCATCGTGTCGAGCCTGGCGAGGAGGTCGGCGATGCCGCGCTTGCGCACCGCGACGGTTTCGATGACGGGCACGCCGAGCTCGGCCGACAGCTTGGCGGCGTCGAGCTCGAGCCCGTCGCGCTTGGCCAGATCGACCATGTTGAGCGCGACCACCATCGGCAGCCCGAGCTCGATCAATTGCAACGTGAAGCGCAGATGATTGTCGAGGTTCGACGCGTCGACCACCACCAGCAAGGCGTCGGGCAGGCGCTCGCCGGTCTGACGCCCAAGCAGGACATCGCGGGTGACGGCTTCGTCGGGGCTGGTCGGGTCGAGCCCGTAGGCGCCGGGAAGGTCGATCAGCTCGACCGCGGTTCCGCTGGGGAGCGTCATCTTGCCGACATGGCGCTCGACCGTCACCCCGGGATAATTGCCGACCTTCTGCCGAGCCCCGGTGAGCGCGTTGAACAAGGCGCTCTTGCCGGCATTGGGGTTGCCGACGACCGCGATCAGCGGGGCAAAGGTCATCCTTGGCGAGGGCTCATGCGGCTTCAGGAATTACCCGGACCGCGCGGGCATGGGCGCGGCGGATCGCGACCGTCATCCGCCCGACCCGAACCGCCAGCGGATCGCTTCCGAACGGGCCGAGGTGGAGCGGCTCGACGAACACGCCCTCGTCGAAGCCGAAATGGCGCAGGCGCGACGCATCGCTGTCGCCGAGACATGCCCAATCGATCGCCGCAATCCGTGCGCGGTGGCCAATCTTTAGTTGGTCGAGAGAAGTCGCCTCCGTCATATTGCGACTGATTATCATTAACGGAGGCGACTGGCTAGTTCTATTGAAAAGCGGTGCGGCACAGACCGGGAATGTCGATCCCGTCCTGCATGAAGCCACCGACCGACCGGCCGCGCGTGGGATTGTTGGGATCGCTCGGGTTGTTGACGAATGGCCCGGGGGACTGGGTCGGGAGAACATTGCCGCCCTTACTACCAGGGATCTGCTCGGCGGGTCCGCCCGGGGCACCGTTGGCCATGTTCGGCTCGTTGCCATAGAGGATGTCGGAGATGCAGTTGCCGACACTGCCACCACTTTGGGCATTGCCCGCAGCGAAGACTGGCGATGTGGAGGCAAATAGGGCCGAAACGGCCAAAATTAGGCGTAAACGCATGGACTTACTCCTGTGAACCCACCCCGGCGCGAAAGGGGGTAGGATAAAGCCGATCAATGCACAAGTTTAGCCGGGCGGGTAGCGCAGGCGGCCGAGGAAGCGCGACAGGCTGGGACGGCGGAGGTCGTCGCCGCTCCACTGCGACTTCCATTTCTCGAAGCTCATGACATTGCCAAGGCGGCGGTCGAGGAAGGCGGCGGTGTCGGTGAAACCCTCGCTGTCGTCGTCGAGCCAGGTGATCAGGGTCGAGCCGTAAACCGCGCCAAGCGTCAGCCGCTTGGTATAATGGTTGAAGTCGCTCGCGGTGTCGCCGGCGTTGCGCCAGATGAGGTCGGCGGTGCGCCAGCCGAGCTTGAGCCCGCGCGGGGCATTTTGCGGCATGGCGAGCAATGCGAGGGCCGAGCGCAACGCCTCGCGCGCCGGGGCCATCGTCTCGAGCCGGAACCAGAGCTGGGCGCGGATCCGGTCGCGGACCTTCATCGCGGCGATTTTCTCGGGCGGGAAAGCGGCGGCCATCGCGGCGTCGACCGCGGCGATATAGGTATCGATCATGTCGATCTTGGCCTTGGGGAAAGCGAGACGCGCCTGCGCCGGATCGATCCCCAATTGCGCGGCGGCGGTGTCGACCGCCTGGACGGTCCAGCCGTCGAACACCGCATTTTCGCCAACAGCGAGCGCCAGGCGGGCGCGGATCTTCTCGAGCGGGGTGGGTTGGTCGGTCATGGCGCTAAACTGGCGCTTCGATCGGGGATGCGCAAGCGCACCAGGATCAGGGCGGCGACGATCAGCATCGCCCCGACCCAGTCGAGCGGGGTCAGGCCCTCGCGATAATAGACATAGCCGAGCAGCGCCGACAGCGCTGGCTGGGTGAGCATTGCGATGCCGACCACCAGCGGCGGGATATGGCCGAGCGCGTAGACCAGGAGCCCTTGCCCGATAACCTGGCTGCACAACGCCAGCGCGAACAAGGCGGTCCAGTCGGCGGGAACGATCTGTTCGCCGGCGACGACCGCGGCGGGGAGCAGCATCGCCGCGCCGAACAGGCTGGCGAAGAACAGCAATGGCATTGGCGCAAGCTCGGTGCGGGTGCGTTCGACGAAGATCAGATAGCCGGTGTAGAGCAAGCCGGCGAGGGCAGCGAGCAAATCGCCGCGCAAATGGGACGCGGACAATTCGGCGCTTCCGACCATCAGCAGCCCGCAGCCGATCGCGGCCAGCGCGAGCGCCGAGCCTTGCACCCACGACGGCCATCGGCGGACCAGCCACAATCCCCAGGCGGCGAACAGGAAGCTCGAGATATTACCGAACAGGGTCGCATTGCCGAGTTTGGTGAGCAGGATCCCGGCGTGCCACGCGGCGAGATCGGCGGCGAAGAAGAAGGCGGCGAGCGCGATCGCCCCGACCAGCGCCGCGCGCGGCCAGCGCACCGGCTGGCGGACCATCAGCGCGACGAGCAACAGGAACGGCAGCGCCAGCGCCATCCGCCAGAATCCCGCAGCGACCGGCCCGACCCCGGCGTGGCGGACGAGGAACGGCCCGGCGGCGAGCGCGACATTGCCGACCAGCAGCGCGACGAACGCCCAGCGATGCATGGTTGATTCGTTTCTATTCGAAACTATTTGCGTCTGTTGCGGCCCCGTCATGGCCGCGCCGATAGCAGAAAGCCGCTTCATGCCCAGCCTGTTCGATCCGCTCGACCTCAGCCCCGCGCTCAAGCTTCCCAACCGCATCCTGATGGCCCCCCTAACCCGTGGCCGCGCCACCCGCGAGGGCGTTCCGACCGATTTGCAGCGCGACTATTATGCGCAGCGCAGCGGCGCCGGTCTGATCATCAGCGAAGCGACCGGGATCAGCCGCGAGGGGCTCGGCTGGCCCTATGCGCCGGGCCTGTGGACCGACGAGCAGGTCGAGGGTTGGAAGCCGGTGGTCGCCGCAGTGCACGCCGCAGGCGGGCGGATGGTCGCGCAATTGTGGCACATGGGACGGCTGGTGCACGACAATGTCAGCGGGATGCGCAACATCTCGGCCTCGGCGACCAAGCCGCCCCATCCCGCGCATACCTTTGACGGAAAACTCGAACTGCCCGAGGCTAAGGCTGCGAGCCTGGACGATATCGAGCGGATCCTCGGCGATTATGCGTCCGCCGCGCGCAACGCCATTGCCGCCGGCTTCGACGGGGTCCAGATCCATGGCGCCAATGGCTATCTGATCGACCAATTCCTGCGCGACGGGACCAATTTGCGGACCGATGACTATGGCGGATCGGTCGAGAACAGGTTGCGCTTCATGACCGAAGTGGTTGCCGCGGTCACCGCCGAAGTCGGGATCGAGCGCACTGGGATCCGCCTGTCCCCGGTCGGCGAATCGCAAGGGTGCGACGACCGCGACAATGCCGGCCTGTTCACCGCCGCAGCGGCGCGGCTGGAAGAGCTGAAAGTGCCGTGGATCGAGCTTCGCGAGCCCGGCCCGCAATCGACCTTCCGCGCCACCGATGAGCCGCCGGCCAGCCCGTCGATGCGCATGGTCTATTCGGGCAAATTGGTGCTCAACAGCGATTATGACGCCAGCAACGCGCAATCGACGCTCGATGCCGGGGTGGCCGACGCGATCAGTTTCGGGAGGACCTATATCGCCAATCCCGATCTGCCCGAGCGACTGCGAACTGGCGCGGCGCTCAACGATTGGAACGCCAAGACATTCTACACGCAAGGAGCGGAGGGCTACACCGATTATCGAAGGATGACGGAACAGGCGGTGGCCTGACCGAGTTTCGACTCCAAAGCTTGATAGGGAGTCGAATGATGGAAAAGACCGTACAACGCGGGTTGGTGGCGGGCGCGGCGCTGGCCGGGGCGGCGCTGGTTGGCGGGGCGTTTTACGTCCTTCAGGAGCGCAAGACCGAGGAGCCCGATTTCCGCGCGCTCAAGACCGATGGCGATTTCCAGATCCGCGACTATGGCGCGATCACCGTCGCCGAGACGGTGGTTCAAGGCCCGCGCAAGGCGGCGCTGGGCCAGGGCTTCGAGATCATCGCCGA
Organism: Sphingomonas bacterium; assembly: GCA_026785645.1. Taxonomy (GTDB): domain Bacteria; phylum Pseudomonadota; class Alphaproteobacteria; order Sphingomonadales; family Sphingomonadaceae; genus Sphingomicrobium. The sequence goes on from JAJAZM010000061.1 coordinate 7,307, forward strand.
TTATATCTTCGCCAAGTCGCGGCCCGGCGAGAAGATCGCGATGACGGTGCCGGTGATGCAGGATTCGGGCGACCCGATGGCGAGCGACCCGCCGTTGTTCGACGATCAGCTGGAAGGCGCGTGGCGCACCCGGTTCGTCATGCCCGCGGGGCGAAACGCGGGCGACCTGCCCGAGCCACCGGCGTCGATCGAGCTGGTCGACATGCCGCCGCGCAAGGTCGCGGTGGTCAGCTTTGCCGGGCGCGCCGACGACCAGATGCTGGCCGACGCCGAAGACCGGTTGCGCGGCTGGCTGGCGCGAACCGGCGAAAAGAGCGATGCCGAGCCCGAATATGCTTTCTATAATTCGCCGGTGATCCCCGCGCCATTGCGGCGCAACGAGGTGTGGCTGGCGCTGGGGTGAAGACGAACCGTCACTGCGAGCGAAGCGAAGCAATCCAGTCTCTGTTTTAGCTGGATTGGCGCGTAGCTACGCTCCTGGCAATGACGATTGCAGGCTCAGCAGCGCCAGCGCGGCCTTGGCTGCATCGCCGCCCTTGTCGGCTTGCGCGGGGTCGGCGCGGACGATGGCCTGGGCTTCATTCTCGACCGTCAGGATGCCGTTGCCGACCGCAATCCCGTCCATCGTCAGCGCCATCAGCCCGCGCGCGCTTTCCCCGGCGACGATTTCGAAATGATAGGTTTCGCCGCGGATGACCACGCCGAGCGCGACGAAGGCGTCATAGCGACCGCTCTCCGCTGCCAGCGAGATCGCGCCGGGAAGCTCGAGCGCGCCGGGAACGGTGATGGTGTCGTGGACGTGGCCCGCTGCCTCGATCGCGGCGCGGGCACCGGCGAGGAGCAGGTCGTTGAGGTGGGCATAGAAGCGCGCTTCGACGATCAGTATCTTGGCCATGTCACTGAGCTTCCGAGGTGATGGCGCGTTCCTCGACGATGGCGAGGCCGTAGGCGGAGAGGCCGACCGGGGCGTGGCGGGTATTGGTCAGCAGGATCATGTCATGGACGCCGAGCGCGGCGAGGATCTGCGCGCCGACGCCATAGCCGCGAAGTTCCGGCTCCGATTTGGTCGGCTTGCCCGAGCGAAAATCGGTGGCGCGCGACAGCGACCCTGGGGCGGCCGCATGAAGCGCGACGATCACCCCTGCACCTTCGGCCTCGATCATGGCCATTGCGCCGTCGAGCAGACCCGCGCGCGGCGATGCCTCACCCAGAAGGTCGGCGAACAGGTCGATCGAATGCATTCGAACGAGCGTCGGGCTGTCGGGGCGAATGACGCCATGAACCAATGCCAATTCCTCGTCACCGCTCGCCGAATCGCGGTACACCAAAGCCTGCCAGCTTGCGCCCGAGCTGCTGGTGAAGGCGCTGTCGGCGACCTGGGCGACCATATGGTCGCGGCGCAGGCGATAGGCGATGAGGTCGCGGATGGTGCCGATCTTGAGCCCGTGGGTGCGCGCGAAATCGATCAACTGGTCGAGCCGCGCCATGGTGCCGTCGTCGCCCATGATCTCGCAGATCACCCCCGACGGATTGAGCCCGGCGAGCCGGGCGACGTCGACCGCAGCCTCGGTATGACCGGCGCGGACCAGCACCCCGCCGGGCCGAGCGACGAGCGGGAAGACGTGGCCGGGGGAGACCAGGGCGTCGGCCCCGTTATTGGCGTCGATCGCCACTGCAACGGTGCGCGCACGGTCGGCGGCGGAAATTCCGGTGGTGACCCCGACCCGCGCCTCGATCGAGACAGTGAAGGCGGTCGCCAGCTGGGTGCCATTGACCGCCGCCATCGGGGCGAGCCCCAGCTGGTCGGTGCGATCCTTGGTCAACGCAAGACAGATCAGCCCGCGGCCATGGCGCGCCATGAAGTTGATCGCGTCGGGAGTCGCCATTTGCGCGGGGATGACGAGATCGCCCTCATTCTCGCGGTCGTCATCGTCGACCAGAATGAACATCCGGCCGTTGCGCGCCTCATTGATGATCACCTCTGGCCCGACGAGCACCTCGACATTGCCGGCGAGCAGCAATTTCTCGAGCTTGCCCAAGGTGTCGGCGGTCGGGTTCCACTCGGGCGAGCCGAGCTTGCGCAGGGAGTTGGGGTGAAGTCCTGCGGCGCGGGCGAGCCCCGCGCGGCTGACTTCACCAGTGGCGATGACGGCGTTGAGCCGTTCCATGAGGTCTGAGGACATGCACCGCAATATCACATCGAAATGTGAGAATTAAAGGGGCACCATCACATTTTATGCGGATGCGCGCGATTCCTCTAGGCGCTTTAAATAGCGCGCGAGAACGTCAATCTCGATATTGACCGATTGTCCGGCTGCCAACGATCCTAATGTAGTGTGCTCGGCGCTGTGGGGAATGAGGTTGATCGCGAAACTGGTGGTGCCGTCGTCGGCGTCCTTCACCTCATTAACGGTCAGGGACACACCATCGAGCGTGACCGAGCCTTTGGTAGCGATAAACCGGCCGACGTCGTGCGCCACGCTCACGTCGATCCGGGTCGATGCGCCCTCGGGGCAGGTGCTGGCCACCGTGCCGGTGCCGTCGACATGGCCGGTGACGAGGTGGCCGCCGAGCTCGTCCCCCATCCGAAGCGCGCGTTCGAGGTTGAGACGTGCGCCCTCGTGCCAGTGCGCAGCGGCGGTGCACGCGACAGATTCGTGGCTGACATCGACCGCGAACCAGTCGGCCCCCTTGTCGACCACGGTCAGGCACACGCCCGAGCAGGCGATCGACGCGCCGAGATCGACTGTCGCCAGGTCATAAGCGGTGCCGATCGTCAGGCGCAGGTCGCCGCGCTGCTCGGCGGAGCGGACGGTGCCGATGTCGGTGATGATTCCGGTGAACATCAGCCGGACTTACGCGCCCCGCACCCGCTCGTAAACTTCGAGACGGTCGATGCCAAGGCTTCGGCCATCCTCGCTTCGCCAGCGGTGGTGCGCGTCGGCGATTGCGTCGAGCCCGATATAGCCGAAGCTGGACTTGCCCTCGCCGATCAGGATCGGGGCGCGGTAAATCAGGATGCGGTCGACCAGGTCGGCGGCGAGAAAGGCGGTAGCGGTCGCCGATCCGCCCTCGACCAGAAGGTCGTTGACGTCATGAAGTCGGTGGACATCCATCGGGAAAGACAGGGTTTCCCAGCCGTCGACCGCTTCGCCCCGGGTCAGGAGCGCGCGGCGCGGGCTGCGCTCCTCAAGGCCGGGCAAGCGGACGTCGAGCCCCGGCCGGTCGGCGCGATAGGTGCCCCGCCCGACGAGGATCATGTCGCTATGGGCGCGCTCGAGGTGGACGTGGGCACGGGCATCCTCGCCGGTGATCCATTTCGATTCGCCCGATGGAAGCGCGATCTTGCCGTCGATCGACAGCGCCAGCTTGAGCGTGATTCGCGGGCGGCCGAGCGTCAGGCGGGTGAGATAGCCGGCCATCGAGCGGCGCGCGGCATCTGCGCCTTCGCCGATCGCGACGTCGACCCCGGCCGAACGGAGCATTGCCGCCCCTTGCCCCGCGGTGCGCGGATCGGGATCCTCGATGGCGATGACGACCCGCGCGATCCCGGCCCCGGCGATCAGCGCCGCACAGGTCGGGCCGCGAATGCTGCGGTGGGCGCAGGGTTCGAGGCTGGTGTAGAGCGTTGCGCCGCGCGCGATGTCGCCGGCGTCGGCGAGCGCGACCGCTTCGGCATGGGGGCGGCCGCCGGGCCGGGTCTCGCCGCGCCCGACGATCGAATCGCCCGCAACGACGACGCAGCCGACATTGGGGTTGGGGGCAGTGGTGCCGCGCGCCGCCGCGCCGAGCGCGATGGCGGCGGCCATATAGCCCTCGTCATTCGCGGCGGCGTCACTCAATGCCGAACTGCTTCTCCAGTTTCTGGAACTGGCGCTGGCGCTCCTTGGCGGTCGCGACACGCTTGGCCTCATCCTTTTCCTGGTCGGCGATGATGTCCGCATCGGTCCGTCCCGGCTTGTAATCCTGGACGTAGGTGACCTGCTGCGGGGGGGCGGTGTTGATGTGCGAATCGACGAAGAACACGATCAGGATGATGATCGTCACCAACACCGCCAGCGTCAGCCCGAGCAGGCGATCGCGATTGTCGCCATTGCGAAACACCGCGGCGAAATCCCGCAGCGCGGCGCGCGGGCTGGAGGTCGGGGGCAGGATGGCCATCGCGCCAAGATAGGGCGGGGCGGCGATGATCGCCAGCCCCGCCCTGGGGGTATTGTCAGGCTCCGACGTCAGGCGTTTCCAAGCTCGAACTTGAGCGTGATAATGGTGGTTGAGGGGATCGCCTTGGCCCCCTCCATAGCCGGCTGGTAGCGCCACACGCGCAGGATGTGACGTCGTGCCGCCTCGAGGAAGGTCGGGTCGGCGCGGCCCACGGCATCGACCGCGATCACCCGCCCGCGCTCATCGATGCTCAGGCGAAGTCGGAGGCTCGCCTCGTCGCCAGCCTCGCGCTTCGAGATCGGATAGGGCGGGCGGATGGCGTCACCGACAGTGGCGAAGCGCGGGCCTTTGCGAGCAATCGGCAGGTCGAGTGGGATCGGGGTCGGCAAGGTGCCGGTGCCGATCACCGGTCCCGGCTGGGGCGGAGTCGGGGGCAGTTCGGCGATGGTCGGGCCGGGCGAGGGCAAGGGCGGGACGATCGGATCGACCGTGGTGACGTGCGAGTTGCTCGGCCGGGGATCGGGCTGCGGCTCGGGCGGCGGGACCGGGGGTTTGGGCTCGGAGACCAAGATGACGGTAGTCGGGGTGA
>JAJAZM010000062.1 GCA_026785645.1 Sphingomonas bacterium
ACGCTTGGCAGACCAAACCGTTGTTCAAGGCCGGAGCGACGGTCGGCATCGCCCGAGTCCAGCTCGGCAGCGACAGCGAAGTCGGCCTGGTCGCGCCGCGCGATCTTGCAGTAACCATTCCGGCGGGCGTCCTTTCCAAGGTCACCTCGATGAAGTTTCGTTACCTCGGACCGGTCAAGGCGCCCTTTAAGAAAGGCGACCATATCGCCGATCTGATCGTCACCACCGCCGATTCGGGCGAGCAAGTGATGCCGCTGGTCGCCGCAGAAACGGTGGGCGAGGCGGGTTTCTTCGGCAGGATCTGGATCGGCCTCCAGCAAATGCTCGGGATGGCCTGAGCCGAGATGGCGCGCGGTCGGTTTATCAGCCTTGAAGGCGGGGAAGGGGTCGGCAAGTCGACCCAGCTTGATGCCTTGGCCGAGGCGCTCGGCGGTCGCGGTTTGACGGTTATCCTGACGCGCGAACCCGGCGGAAGCCCCGGCGCCGAAGCGATCCGCAAATTATTGCTCGAAGGCGACGAGACTCGCTGGAACCCGCGTGCCGAAGCGTTGCTGTTCGCCGCCGCGCGCTCGGATCATATCGCCAAGACGATCGAACCAGCGCTTCGTCGCGGCGAATGGGTGCTAACCGACCGCTTTCTCGATAGCAGCCTGGCCTATCAGGGCGAGGCTGGCGGACTGGGGATCGAGGCGGTGCGCGATCTCCACCGCTTCGGAAGCCAGGACTATCTCCCCGATCGAACGCTGGTTCTCCAGCTTGACGAATCCGAAGCTGGCGCCCGCGCGCGCAATCGCGACGGCCACCCGGGTGATCGCATCGGATCGCGTCCACCATCTTATCATGCGGCGGTCGATGCCGGTTTCCGGACGATGGCGACCCGCGAACCGGCACGAGTCAAATTGATCGACGCGTCGGGGCCTGCCGCGACAGTCACCGCGCGCTTGCTCTATGCGGTTGGCGACCTGCTGCCGTGATCCTTGGCCATGATGAGGCGATCGAGCGCTTCACCGGCGCGATGCACAGCGGCGCGATGCACCATGCCTGGCTGCTGACCGGACCGCGTGGACTGGGCAAAGCGGCCTTCGCCCGCGCTACGGCGATGCGCCTGCTCGCCGAAGCCGCCGGACCGGCGCCGGGCGGGGAGGGGATCGATGTCCCCGCGGCGCACCCCACCGCGCATCTTATCAACGCCGGGAGCCACCCCGATTTTCGGCTGCTCGAGCGGATCGAGAACAAGGCGGGCACCGCGCTCCAGCGCAACATCAGCGTTGAGCAGGTGCGGGCGTTGGGTGAGCTGTTCTCGGTCACCCCGTCAATGTCGGACTGGCGCGCGGTGGTGATCGATGCTGCCGACGATCTCGAGCTTTCGGCCGCCAACGCGTTGCTCAAGATGCTCGAGGAGCCGCCCGCCAACTGCGTCTTCCTGCTCGTCAGCCACGTGACTGGAAGATTGCTCCCGACGATCCGCTCGCGCTGTAGAAGGCTGTCATTCCATCCACTGCGCGATGACGTCATGACGTCGCTGCTCCCTACCCTGCTACCAAATGCCGACACTGCGAAAATCGCCGAATTGGTGCGCCGGGCAGGAGGCTCGCCAGGCAAGGCCTTGTCCTATGCGGCGCTCGACCTCGCCCCGCTGCACGAGCAAGCGCTAGCGATCATGCGTGACGGCGATCCGGTTAACGAGCTTCGTTCCAGGCTTGCCCAGGCGCTGGCGCTCAAGGCGGCCGGCGATCGCTACGCCGCTTTCCTGCAAATTGTGCCGACAATGATCGCCGACGAAGCCCGCACGCTCGATGGCCCGGCGCGGCTTCGGGCGGTCGTCGCTTACCGGCGCGCGCGCGAAACCTGCCTGCTCGCGCCACGCCTGTCGTTCGACCCGGGCGCGACCATTTTCCAGCTCGGGACGATCCTCGCCTCGGTTGCCCCTGAAGGCGCGTCCGGTTAGGGCCACGGCATGGGCGAGCCTTATTATATCACCACCGCAATTTCCTACCCCAACGGCAAGCCGCATATCGGCCACGCATATGAGGCGATCGCGGCCGACGCGATGGCGCGCTTCCGCCGCGCTCAAGGGCGCGATGTTCGCTTCCAGACCGGGACCGACGAGCATGGCTTGAAAATGGTTCAGGCGGCACGCGCCGAAGGGGCAGAGCCCAGCATATATGCGCAGCAAATGTCGCTCAAGTTCAAAGATATGTGTGATCTATTTAATATTTCATATGATCGCTTTATTTGTACATCCGAGCTCGATCATCATCGCGCCAGCCAGGCGATCTGGAAGGCGATGGAAGCCAATGGCGATCTTTATCTCGACCGCTACGAAGGCTGGTATTCGGTTCGCGATGAAGCATTTTACGACGAAGACGAGCTGACCGATGGGGAAGGGCGCGACAAGCTCTCGCCGCAGGGAACACCGGTCGAATGGACCGCCGAGGAAAGCTGGTTCTTCCGCCTCTCGGCTTATGGCGAGCGCTTGCTCGATCATTATAACGCCGATCCCGCTTTCATTCAGCCCGACAGCCGCCGCAACGAGGTGAAGCGGTTCGTCGAAGGCGGCCTCAAGGATCTCAGCATCTCGCGCACCAGCTTCGACTGGGGGATCAAGGTTCCGGGCAGCGAGGCGCATGTGATGTATGTCTGGCTCGATGCTCTGACCAATTACATCACCGGGCTCGGCTA
>JAJAZM010000063.1 GCA_026785645.1 Sphingomonas bacterium
ATCACCGCAGCGGCCGTCAGCGGGGTTTTCTCGCTCGGTTTCCAGATCACCGGATTGCCGCAGACCAAGGCCAACGCGGCATTCCACGCCCACACCGCGACCGGGAAATTGAAGGCGCTGATTACCGCCACCGGCCCGAGCGGATGCCATTGCTCGATCATTCGGTGATCGGGCCGCTCGCTGGCGATGACCAGCCCGTAGAGCTGGCGCGACAGGCCGACCGCAAAATCGCAGATATCGATCATTTCCTGCACTTCGCCCATGCCTTCGGAGCCGATCTTGCCAGCCTCGAGCGTGACCAGCCGGGCCAGCGGCTCCTTGGCGGCGCGCAATTCCTCGGCCAGCAGTCGGACCAGTTCGCCACGGCGCGGGGCCGGGACCGAACGCCAGGCGAGGAACGCAGTGTGCGCCCGTTCGCAGGCTGACGTGACGTCCTCGCCATCGGCTTCAGCGACCGAACCGATGGAAGCGCCATCGATTGGCGAGTGGCTGACCAGCCCGCCGCTGCCGCTAACGCCTAATTGGCGCAGTATGTCAGCGGTTTCGTCGGCCGGGATCATCGCGCCAACGCCCTTGCCCTGGCCATTGCCGCGACCCCGGCGTCGATTGTCTCGTCACGCTTGGCAAAGCACAAGCGCACGAGATGGCGCGGCGGGTCGGTATCGGCAAAGGCGGACAGCGGGACGACCGCAACCCCGGCCTGCTCGACGGCCAATTTGGCAAAGGCTTCGTCGTCGAGATCGATCCCTGAGGCGGCAAGGTCGACGATCAGGAAATAGGTCGCGGCGCTCGGCAGCACCGCGAAACCAGCGGCTTGGAGCCCCGCCGTCATGGTGTCGCGGGCGCGGGCGAAGCGGTGGCGCATCGGCACCAGCCACTCGTCGCCCTCGCTCAAGCCGAATGCCACAGCCGCCTGCAGATTGGGCGCCGAGGCGAAGGTCAGGAACTGGTGCGCGCGCGCCGCCAGCGTCACCAATTCGGGCGCGGCGGCGATCCAGCCGATCTTCCATCCAGTGAGCGAGAATATTTTCCCCGCCGAGCCGCATTTAAGCGTCCGCACTGCCATTCCGTCGAGCGAGGCGAGCGGAACGAACCCCTGCCCGTCCATCAGCAGATGCTCCCACACCTCATCGCTGATGACGGTGAGGTCATGCTCGCACGCCACGCTCGCCACCACTTCCAGCTCGGCCGAATCGAACAAGCGCCCGGTCGGGTTGTGCGGATTGTTGAAGATGATCGCCTTGGTCCTCGCGGTCACCGCCGCGGCAAGCGTATCGCGCTCGATCCGCCAGCCCGGCGGCTGCAACGCCACTTCGCGAACCATCCCGCCGGCGCGGCGGATCAGCGGGGTGTAAGCGTCATAAGCCGGAGTCATGACGATCACTTCGTCGCCCGGGCTGACGGTGGCGAGGATCGCCGCCGCCAACGCCTCAGTCGCGCCCGAGGTGACGCAAATCCCCTCCGCGCCGGTCTCGACCCCATGGTGCCGGGCATAATGACGCGCCACCGCCTCGCGCAGTACGGGCAGCCCGCGCGACGGGGCATATTGGTTCGAGCCGTCCTTGATCGCCGCAGCCGCCGCGTCGAGGATCGCCTCGGGCCAGCCGAAATCGGGGAAGCCCTGCCCCAGATTGACCGCTCCATGCTCGGCCGCCGCAAGGCTCATCCGTTCGAACACACTGGTCGGCATCGTCTCGTACAGGGGATTCATTCTATTCCTAACGCGTCGGTTTCGGCCGCGCTGTAGCCAAGTTCGGACAGGATTTCGCGACCATCTTCGCCTTCGTGCCGAGGTGGCACTGGTGGGTCAGCGGGACCCCCCGAAAAACGCGGCGACGGCATCGGCTGAATCACGCCGCCGACCGTATCAAACGTCCCCCGAGCGATATTATGAGGATCCCCCGGCGCCTCATCCATATCGAGCACTGGCGCAACGCAGGCGTCGCTCCCGGCGAACAGCTTGACCCACTCGTCGCGGCTCCGTGTTGCGACCGCGCGCGCCACATCCGCCTGCAACGCGGTCACCGGTAAGCCCAGCCCGTCGAGCAACGCCGCGACAAATTGCGGCTCGATCGCCCCCAATGCGAGAAATCGATCGTCGGAGCAGCGATAGCAGCCATAGAGCGGCGCGCCGCCATCGAGCAGATTGCCGCCGCGACCGCCATTCCACGCCCCTGCCGCTTTCAAGCCGTAAATCAAAGCCCCGGTCAGTGCCGCGCCATCGCTCATCGCCGCATCGATCACCTGGCCAGCTTCACCGCGCTGCACCGCCAACAACGCCGCAACCATCCCGAACGCAAGCATCATCCCGCCGCCGGCATAATCGGCGACCAGATTCATCGGCGGGCGCGGCGGCCGGTCGGGTTCGCCCAAACCGTGGAGCAAGCCGGTTAGCGCGAGATAATTGATGTCATGCCCGGCGACGCTTGCCAGCGGCCCGTCCTGTCCCCAGCCAGTGATCCGGCCGTAGACCAGCTTCGGGTTATCCCCCTGCAGCACTTCGTTCCCAAGGCCGAGCCGCTCCATCACCCCGGGCCGATAGCCTTCGATCAGCCCGTCGGCGCTGGCCGCCATCCGCCGCACCACCACACGATGATCCTCGCGCTTCAGGTCGAGCGCGATCGAGCGCCGGTTCCGCAGCAACGGATCGTTCGGCACCCCGATCATCCCGGCCCGCTCGATACGGATCACGTGCGCTCCATGATCGGCGAGCATCATCGCCGCGAACGGCCCCGGGCCGAGCCCCGCCATCTCGATAATTGTCAATCCGGAAAGCGGGCCCGCCATGCCGCTACGATTAACGCCGCGCCGCCCTGACGCAAGCCGGGGAGGTAGGCCAAGCCCACCTCCCCGTCATGTCTCGCTCGCGCTGGTCGATTAGCGCGACGGCTGGATTTCGCCACACAGCACCGGAAGCAACGTCTTGTAGCCGGCGGTGCCGTCCACTTCACCCGGGGTTCCGGCGCCGACCGCGCCGACCGACATGCCGTGGATGACGATGTGACGATCAGCCAACGGAGTCGCTCCTTCGTTGCCCGACAATTTGACCGTCGTTCGGAAGTCGATCTTGCCGTCCTTGTTGGGGTCGATGTTCATGAAGTCGATCAGGATTGGGCCGTAGGTCACCTGACCTTCGGCAAGCTCGACGAAGCCGTCGCGGTCGCTGTCCTGGGCCTGGGTCGGACAGGTCGAATTGACCGCTTGGCCGCCCGACGACAGACCGTGAATATGGCTCATATGCTCGCCGCCTGCCTCAAGTCCGGACGCAGTGATGTGCACCAGCAGCGTCTTGCCATTGCCTGCAAGCCGAAGCTCGGCCTGGCCGCGCGCCGCGCTTCCGGTCAACGAACGAAGATCGGCAGTGTAAGTCGTCGACCCAAGGCCGTCCTTGGCCGCTGCAACGCCGGCACTCGAGACGGCGGCAAGCGCAACCGCACCCGCCAGAGTCGCAAATAGAATGGGCTTCCGTGATGAATGGCTTCGCATGATTCTTTTTCCTTTTTGGGATTTTGTGTTTCCCCTCAACACTTTAGCTTTGGCTACGTTCCGATTATTTAATCTACGGAAAGCTTTGCCGAGAGTGCCGCAGGCCTTGCGTCGAAAATGCTGTCCAATCGGTCCATCCCGCTGTTAGTTTCTGAGGATGACCATTCTGCTCAGACTCCAAGGCTGACCAAATGGCGCTCCACTCCAAGACTTTGGTGAATTTATGGACTCTAGGGACTTTAATCATGAGACCAGACCGATGATCGACGCCACCGACCGCTCCTTGTTCAGCGCGGACCATCACGCCTTTCGCGACACCGTTCGCAAGGTTCTCAACACCGTCGTCGCGCCGCGAATGGACGCACATGAGGCCGAGGGGATGGTCGAGCGTGAGGCATGGGCCAAGGTCGGCGCGGCCGGCCTGCTGTGCCCGCAAGTCCCCGAAGAATATGGCGGACCGGGGCTCGATTTCTCGTTCAACGCGATCGTCGGCGAGGAATTGAGCTACATGGGATCGGCCGCCGGCTTCACCCTGCAGTCGGACATCGTCGCCGATTATCTCGTCCAGTACGGCAGCGAGGAGCAGAAACAGCGGTTCCTCCCCGGGATGGTCGCGGGCACCAGGATCAGCGCGATCGCCATGACTGAACCCAATGCCGGGAGTGACCTGCAGGGGATGAAGTCGATTGCGCGCAAGGATGGGAATGGCTGGCGATTGTCGGGCAGCAAGACGTACATCACCAACGGCCAGAGCGCCGATCTGGTGATCGTCTGCGCCCGATCGACTGAAGAAGGCGGCGCGCGCGGTATCTCGCTGTTCCTGGTCGAGGAAGGCGATGCGGGCTTCACCCGCGGACGCAACCTCGACAAGATCGGCTTGCACGGCAACGACACGTCGGAGCTGTTCTTCGATGAAGTCCATCTGCCCGCCGACCGCCTGCTCGGGGGCGAGAATGGCGGCTTCGCGATGCTGATGCAGCAGTTGCCGCAGGAACGGCTGTCGATCGCGGTCCAGGGCCAGGCCTCGGCGCAGCGCGCGTTCGACGAAGCGGTGAAATTCACCGCGGATCGCAAGGCGTTCGGCAAACGCATCCTCGATTTCCAGAACACCCGCTTCACCCTTGCCGATTTGAAGACCAAGCTGCAGGTCGGCTGGGCGCATCTCGACTGGGCGATTGCGCGGCACGTCGCCGGGAAGCTGACCGCGGTCGAGGCAAGCGCGGCCAAGCTGTGGCATAGCGAAATGCAATGGGATGCCTGCGACACCGCGCTCCAGCTCCACGGCGGCGCCGGCTACATGAACGAATATCCGATCGCGCGGCTGTGGCGCGACGCGCGGGTGTCGCGGATCTACGGCGGCACGTCGGAGATCATGAAGGAGCTCATCGGCCGCTCGATCGGCTAAGAACTGGCTGGGGCGGCAGACTTCGAACCTGCGCCACCGGACGACCCGGGCGTGAAACTGGCTGGGGCGGCAGGATTCGAACCTGCGAATGCCGGCATCAAAAGCCGGTGCCTTACCACTTGGCGACGCCCCAGCAGGCGCGGAAGCGGCACGAATGGCACGCTTCGGGAGCGCGGCTTATAGCGGCCCGGCGCGCGCTGAAAAGGGGTCAGGCGCTGCGGCGGACCGGATCGTCGCCGACGAGGCCGTGAAACTGGCCGGCCGGGACCGGACGCCCGAAATGATAACCCTGCAATTCATCGCAGCCAAGCGCGCGCATTGCCGCCGCCTGGGCCTCGGTTTCGACCCCCTCCGCAGTGGTTTCGATGTCGAGCCCGCGGGCCAGCGCGATGATCGCGTGGACAATCGCCAGGCAGTCGCGTTCCCCCTCGGCAGCGCCGCGAACGAACCGTTGCTCGATCTTGATCTTGGCGAACTCGGCGCGGCTGAGATAGCCGAACGACGAATAGCCCTTGCCGAAATCGTCGAGCACCAGCCGAGCGCCGAGCGCCCGAAGCCGCTCGAGCGAGGCCAGCGTCGTGAGATCGTCCCCGAGGAAAATGCTCTCGGTCACTTCAAGCTCGAGCCGCTCGGGTGCAAGCCCGGAGGTGGCAAGTGCCCCAAGCACGGTTTCGGCAAGCCCGCTGCCCGACAATTGCGCGGCCGAGATGTTGATCGCAATGCGGATGGAGGGATCCCACTGGCTGGCCTCGCTGCACGCCTCGCGAATTACCCAGTCGCCGATCTGGTGGATCAGGCCGGCATCTTCGATGATCGGGATGAACTGGTCTGGCGGGATCGGCCCGCGCACCGGGTGGTTCCAGCGAAGCAACGCCTCGCGGCCGACCAGCGCACCGCTCGTGGCGTCGATGATCGGCTGGTACGACAAGGACAGGCAATCATCCTCCAGCGCGGCACGGACGTCATTTTCGAGCAAACGGTTACTCTCGGCGCGCAAATACATTTCCGGGACGAAGTAAGCGAAACCGCCGCGGCCATCTTCCTTGGCCTGGTAGAGCGCAAGGTCGGCAGCGCGCATCAACGCTTCTTCGGCCTGGCCATCGATCCCGCCGCGCGCAATGCCGATGGTCGCGCCGACGTGCAGTCGGGCAATGCCGATGGTGAAGGTGCGCGACAATTCGGCGATGATCCCGCGCGCCACCGCGCCAAGCCGCTCGTCGGACTGCTCGCCCGCTACCACTAGCGCGAATTCATCACCCCCCAATCGCCCGACATAGGAGGTCGGCCCCGCCGAGCGCTCGAGCCGCCGCGCGACTTCGCACAATAATTTGTCGCCGACCGCATGGCCCAGCGTGTCGTTGACCAACTTGAACCGGTCGAGATCGACCACGAACAAGGAGCAAGCGCGGTGACCGTCGAGCTGGGCAAGCAAGGCTTCTTCGAGATGTTCGCGCACCAGCAGGCGGTTGGCGAGCCCGGTCAGCGGATCGCGCCGGGCCGCGCTGATCGCGTCGCTGCCCGACAGGCGGACGTCGGTGATGTCCGATCCGACCCCGCGCCAACCAATTACCGCACCAAGCGCATCATGGACGGGCTTGCCCGACAGCGACCACCAAGTCTTGGAGCCGCTCGCCGGGATCGCGAAATCGCGAAAAGGGACGCCATTCTCAAGATGGTGAAACAACGTGCGCATGCCTTCGGACACGCGCGCGATCTGGTCCTGCGGATCGAGCAACTTATAGACGCTCCGACCGATCAGCCGCGCCGCACTCGAGCCGAGTTTCTCGGCCAGCTCCTCCGAAATATGCGTCAGCTGGAGATTGGACCCAAGCTCCCAGATTCCGCCGCTGCCGCTGGCTTCGAATTCGCGCAGGAGCGACACCAATTCGCCGCGCTCCTCGAGGTCGTAGCGCGAGCGAACCTGCGCGAAAAAACCGCGGGCGACGGTCATCAGCACCCACAGCACGGTCACACCGTAGAGCAAGGTCAAGGCGACCAGGAAATTGTTGCCAAGCTGGATCGCCATCGCAAGATTGCCGGCGCACAGCAGCAAGACATAATTGAGCGCCGCGCGGGGCAATGTCGCAAGCGTGACAATGCCGACGCTCATCAGTCCCATTCCGACCAGGAACAGGATCATTTTCTCGGGCAAATCGACGTGCGGAAACCACAGCAACGGCGGGACCAGCCAAAGCATGGCCAGGATCGAGATGACCCAAGTGATCGCCTTGGCGTCGGCCGGACGGCGGCGCGCATAACTGATGTCGACCCTGAGACGATAGGCGCGCAGGCCACGCGTTATGCACAGGCCGAGTGCGAGCGCCAACCATGTCAGCAACTGCGCGGTGGAGATGGTTCCGAACAGCGACGCCGCAACCAGGCTGGCGGCGACGAGCTGGCCGAGCAACGTCACAGGGACCATTCGTACCAGCGCTTCGACTTG
>JAJAZM010000064.1 GCA_026785645.1 Sphingomonas bacterium
CGCTGGGACTGATGCTCCACGAGGTCGGGGTCAATGTCGATTGCCTGCCGATGCTCGACGTCCGCCAGCCGGGCGCGACCGACATCGTCGGCGACCGCGCACTTGGCTCGGAACCGATGCAGGTCGCGGCGCTCGGGCGGTCGATCCTCGACGGATTGGCGTCGGCCGGGGTGCTCGGGGTGATCAAGCATATCCCGGGACATGGGCGAGCGCTGTTCGACAGCCATCTGACGCTTCCGGTGGTCGATGCCGGCGAAGACGAACTGGCGATCGACCTCGAGCCGTTCGAACGCTTGCGCGACGCGGCGATGGGGATGACCAGCCACTTGCTCTACACCGTGTGGGACGCGACCCGACCCGCGAGCCAGTCGCCGACCATCATCCACGACATCATCCGCCAGCGGATCGGGTTCGACGGCTTTTTGATGAGCGACGATATCGGGATGGAGGCATTGTCCGGCGACCATGGCCAGCGCGCCGTGGCCTGCGTCGCCGCGGGGTGCGACGTGGCGCTGCATTGCGACGGCAAGATGGAGCATATGCGGCGTGTGGCAGCGGCCGTCCCCACGCTGTCTGACGAGGGCGAGGCGCGGCTGACGCGGGCGATGGCGATGCGCTTTACCCCCGACGACGAAATGAATTTTGCCGAGGCGGTGGCCAAGCGGGATGCGTTGCTGGCTTTGGTCTGATCAAAAGCCCCTCCCTCCTCAGGGAGGAGTTGGGGTGGCTTTCTTCTTTTGAGTCGTTTGGCTCGCGGACGCTCGCACCCACCCCCGGCCCCTCCCTTTCAGGGAAGGGAGTATGTTGTTACGCTTCGGTTATGGACGATTTCGAGCCGGTCCCTGACCATTCCACGCTGACCCTGACCCTCGACGGGTGGGAGGGGCCGCTCGACCTGTTGCTGACGCTGGCGCGGGCGCAGAAGGTCGATCTGGCGCAAATCTCGATCCTTGCGCTGACCGACCAATATATCGCCTACATCGACAATGCGAGCTCGCTCAAGCTCGAGGTGGCGGCCGATTATCTGGTGATGGCGGCGTGGCTGGCCTATCTCAAATCCTGCCTGCTGCTGCCCAAGGACCCGACGATCGACCCGAGTCCGGAGGAGCTTGTGCTCCGGCTCCAGCTTCGACTGCAGCGACTCGACGCAATGCGCGAGGCGGGGGCGCGGCTGCTGGGCCGAGACCGAATCGGGCGCGACGTGTTTGCGCGCGGGAGCCCCGAGGGGTTGGCGCTGGTCAGGAACGTGCAGTGGAAGGCCGCCGCGTTCGACCTGTATGCAGCGTACGGACGGGTACGGGCGCGGACCCAGCCGGCGATGCACGTCGTCGCGCATCGCTCGGTGATGACGCTCGAGCATGCGATTGCGCGGGTGTCGGCATTACTCGGCGCAGCGATCGACTGGACGACGCTGGAGAGCTTCCTGCCGGCGACGATCGACCCGGCCTATCGCAAGTCGGCGCTGGCCAGCTCGTTCGTCGCGACGCTTGAGCTGGCGCGGCAGGGGCGGCTGGAGATCGAGCAGGATAAAGCGTTTGACGAGCTTTACGTGCGACGAGTCGCATGACCGAGATCGCCAGGTGACCGAGCTGGAACGCGCCATCGAGGCGACCCTGTTCGCCTCGGCCGAGCCAATGACCGCCGAGGAGATTGGCGTGCAGGTCGGGGCCGACGACGTCGAGGCCGTGCTCGCGGGCCTTGCCGAGCGTTATGCCGGCCATGGCGTCGAATTGGTGACACGCGGCGGACGGTGGCACTTCCAGACCGCGCCCGACCTCGCGCATTTGCTCCGCCGCACCCGCGACGAGCCGCGCCGGCTGTCACGCGCGGCGACCGAATGCCTGGCGATCATCGCCTATCACGAGCCGACCAGCCGCGGCGAGATCGAGGCGATCCGCGGGGTGCAGATTTCCAAGGGCACGCTCGACGTGCTGATGGAGGCGGGCTGGGTGCGCACCGCCGGGCGGCGCGAGGGGCCGGGGCGGCCATTGCTCTATGCCACGACGCCCGACTTCCTGACCCATTTCGGGTTGGGATCGCGCAAGGATCTGCCGGGGATCGACGATCTCAAGGCTGCCGGGCTGCTCGATCCCCTCGAAGAAGCCATCTTTGAGCTACAACTGGAAAGCGACGACGAGGAAGGCTAAGAGGGACCCAACCTCATACCCCGGAGTTTTCACATGGGCGGTTTCAGCCTCTGGCATATCCTGATTTTCGCGGTGATCGTGCTGCTGTTGTTCGGCGGCAACCGCTTCTCCGCTATGATGGGCGATGTCGCCAAGGGGCTGAAGAGCTTCAAGAAGGGCATGACCGACGAGGAAGAGGCCAAGCCGCAAGATCGCGCATCGGATCGGAACGCCGACGAGCCGCGCCAGATTCCGCCGCAGAGCGCGCAACAGCAGCCGATCGACATCACCCCGCGTCCCGCCGACCCGGTGGTGCCGCCACCGCCGCCATCGTCGTCCACCGACCAGACTCGCTAGTCGGGCCGACCGCCGATGTTCGGCGTCGATACTTCGGAATTGCTGGTGGTCGCGGTGATCGCCTTGCTGTTCATCGGGCCCAAGGATCTGCCGCGGGTGATGATGCAGGTCGGCCGCTGGGTGGGCAAGGCGCGCGGCTATGCCCGGCACTTCACCTCGGGGGTCGAAAATGTCATCCGCGAGGCCGAGCTGGACGAAATGGAAAAGAAGTGGCGCGAGGAAAATCAGAAGATCCTCGCGGCCTATCCCGCCGATGCGCATTATCCCGAGCCAGTGCCTGCGGGAACCGAAGGGCCTGTCCTGAGCGGCGTCGAAGGGCCAGTGATGACTGCACTCCCGCCAGCGTCTGACGATCAGCCAGCACTACCGTTCGAGATGGCGCCGATCGAGGCACCTGCCGCGCCCGACGATGATCCGACCCCGCCGGCCGAGCGACCGCTGCCATGATCGGCGACCTCGACGACAGCAAGGCGCCGTTGCTCGACCATCTGATCGAGCTTCGCCGCCGCTTATTGTGGTGCGTTGCCGCCTTGCTGGTCGGTTTTTTCGTATGTCTCAACTTCGCCAAGGAAATCTTTGCGGTGCTGGTCCAGCCGTTGCTTGCCGCAGGGCAGGGCAAGCTCATCTACACCGACATTTTCGAAGCCTTCTTCGTCGAGGTGAAGGTGGCGTTCTTCGCCGCCTTGATGATCGCCTTCCCGGTGCTTGCGACGCAGATCTGGCGGTTCGTCGCGCCCGGGCTCTACGCCAAGGAGAAGCGCGCCTTCCTGCCGTTCCTGCTGGCGACCCCGTTATTCTTCGCGGCCGGGGCCAGCTTCGCTTATTATGTGGCGATGCCGTGGGCGCTCAAATTCCTGCTGAGCTTCGAGGGCAATGTCGGCGGGGTCGAGCAGGAGGCGCTTCCGGCGATCGGCAATTACCTCAATTTCACCACCCGTTTCCTGTTCGGCTTCGGGGTCGCCTTCCTGGCGCCGGTGCTGCTGATGATCCTCGAGCGCGCCGGCATCGTGACGCTCGAACAATTGTCGAAATCGCGGCGCTACGCGATCGTCGCCTGCGCCGGCATATCGGCAGTGCTCACCCCGCCCGACGTGGTGTCGATGCTGCTGCTGCTGGTGCCGCTCTACTCGCTATATGAGTTTGCGCTGGTCGCGATCCGCCTGACCCACTGGCGAGCGAGCCGCAAAAAAGCGGCTGCCACGGCGGCAGCTCTCGACAAGGACGATTAGGAGCAAATTGTGAACCCGGGGGCGCCCGGACGCAATTTGGGCCCGAAGTCGTCACCGGGGGGGGGAGGGTTGACGACATCGGGCCCATTTGAGTGGATAGTGAGAGCGGGGGGGCAAAAGGTCACTATCCGAATATCATAACGCCAACTCCTGACGCGGGTTCCGCAACTGCGTAAGTTTTTTGAAAAAACTGCCAAAACTGCCCGCTTGCCGAGGGTAACGAAGCATCAGTCGGCGAAGACGCTTCAGTCGGGGAAGACGCTTCAGTCGGGGAAGACGCTTCAGTCGGGGAAGACTGGCAGGTTGACGCTGACCCGGCCAAGCTTCTGTTCGAGCGGCGAGCGAAGCTGGCGGGAGAGGCCGGTGATGACTCGCTCGAACTGAATGCGCTCGATGCCCGGCTCCTCGCTAGTGGGGACGAGGGCATCGCTCGACACGGTCAGGCTGGCGGCCAGCTCGCTGACTCGCTTGAGCTCGATCTCGATCGGCTGCGCCGCGCCCTGGAGCATCGCGAATTCGATCAGTTCGGTGACGAAGAAGGCGACCGCGACCGCGGCGTCCTGGGTGGTGTGGAGCGAATCGGCATCGAGGTGAATCGATGCCCCCGCCGCGGTTTCAGGCGCCGAAGCGCGAAGGATCTGGCCAAGCTCGGTCAGCAGCGGGCGAAGCGCGATCCCGCGGCTTTCCTCAACCTCGGCGAAATGATTGCGATGAACCACCGACAGCGCGTCGACGCGGCGCCCGATGGCGGCATAAGCGGCACGCGATTCGGGCGCGGTCGCGCTTCGCCCGTGGATGCTGAGCAAGGACGCGATAACCTGGAGGTTGTTCTTCACCCGGTGATGGACTTCGCGCACCAGCCGGCGCTGGCCATGGAGCGCTTCCGCCATCTGCTGTTCGGAGTTTTCCAAGCGATCGACCGCGCGCTCGAAGGCGGCACCGAGCGAGCGTATCTCGTCCGCCGCGCCGAGCCGCTCGGGAAGCACCAGCGCACCTTCGCCCGGCTGATAATCGGACACCGCGCGCTCGAGCCGGGCGAGCGGGACGAGCAGCAGGCGGCGCACCAGAAGCCAGCTGAGCAAGGCGGCGACGACCCACATCAGCAGCGGCAGGAACATCGATAGCCGGTCGATCAAGGTGAAATCGGCGAGACGCGTGCGCACCATCGCGGTCAGCTGCCCGCCGGCGATCGGATAATTGGCAAGGCGGGTCGAGGACAAGCGCTCGGGCGCTGCGCGGATGATCAGGGTCTCGGCCTGGTCACGGATCGACAGGGCCACCGTCGCCGACCCCGAGCCGTCCATCGCACGATCGAGCTCGGCGGCGGTCAGCTCGCCGGTTGCCATCCCGCCATTGACCCCGACCCGGAAGCGTACCGACCGAACAATCGGGTTGATCCATGCGCGCAATGCGCCGGGGGCGACGATCTCGTTGTTGGTACCGGCGACGAATGCGCCGTGGACGCAGATCAACTCGCCGTCATCGCCGCGCACTGCGAAGCGGGTCGCGACCGACGGGGTGAGCGCGAGCGACTGGGAAATTGCAGGACAGGGATTAGCGGCGTCAGTGCGAAGTCCGGCATTGACGGCGATCCTGAGCGCAAGGGCGTTGCGCGCGATAAGGCCGTCGATCATCCGCGCCGCGACTTTGCCGTCCTCGTTGCTGTCGTAGAGCACCGCGCGCTGCGAATCCTGAAGCGCGGCGCGCGCGGTCCAGGCCAAAGCGAGGCCGAGCGGGAACAAGGCCAAAGTGAGGAGGACCAGAAGCTTGGTTCCGGTCGACCAATTCGCGAAAGGCGAGGAGCGATGCGCCATCGGATCAGCGCTCGCTCATGATCGGGTAGCGGCGTGAGCGGCTAACTAAGCTTGCCGAGCAAATCGAGGAAATCGTCGGGAATGCGTTCGCCAAGCGTATTGTCATAAACCGATCGCAAGGCGCGGCCGACATCGCTGGGGGGTTTGGATCCGGCCGATATGCCACCCGAAGCCTTCGGCTTGGGCGTGCGCTTTTTTTCACGGCTGCCGACGGCGCGGCGGGACTCGTTACCAGTAGCGTCACTCAACCTCTCGTCCCCCTTACGCAGCCTGACGCAGAACTAGACCACAGCATGCAGCGCAAACAGACTGCTCGGGTCGACCATTGTGTTGGCGCACCTACAATCCTGTGTTGCGCAACGTCAATTGCACAATCAGCGCTTTGTGCATCAATCGGAAACCAAAGGCGCCCAGCTTTGTTCCACTCTCGAACGACGTCGGGGGGTGCTGTAACTTATATGGCACGCGCATCGGTTCCGGGGTTGCAACAGATTTCGGCACAGCCCAATAGGGCGCCAAGTCATTTTAGGGAGCTCTTCATCGATGTCGCTTGGACAGGAACTCGCCCCGCATCTTCCGTTTTTGCGTCGCTACGCCCGGGCATTGACCGGTAGCCAGACCCACGGCGATGCCTTCGTCCGTGCCGCGCTGGAGGCGATCGTCGCTTCACCCGGCGATTTTCCGCGCGAAGTCGAGCCGCGGCTCGGCCTGTACCGCACGTTCCACGCCATCTGGTCGACCGCCAACATCGAAACCGGCGACGACAGTGACAATGACGGCGGCTTCGGCGGCGCCGAGGGGATTGCCCAGGCGCGCTTGTCGCGGATCACCCCCTTGTCGCGCCAGGCGCTGCTCCTCACCTCCCTCGAAGGTTTCTCGACCGAGGACACCGCTTACCTGATCGATTGCGATCCGGCCGATGTCGACAGCCTGGTCAGCGAAGCGCTGGCCGAGATCGAGCGCCAGACCCATGCCGACGTGCTGATCATCGAGGATGAGCCGATCATCGCGATGGATATCGAAATGATCGTCCGCGACCTTGGCCACAATGTCACCGGAGTCGCGGTGACCCGGTCGGAAGCGGTGGCGCAGGCACGCCAGTCGCCGCCGAGTCTGGTTCTGGCCGACATCCAGCTGGCCGACGATTCGAGCGGAATCGACGCGGTAAAGGACATTCTCGCCGAATTTTCGGTGCCGGTGATCTTCATCACGGCGTTCCCCGAGCGCCTGCTGACCGGAACCCGGCCCGAGCCGACCTTCCTGATCACCAAGCCGTTCCAGCGCTCGACAGTCAAGGCGGCGATCAGCCAGGCCTTGTTCTTCGACGCGGCGACCATTCCCGCCGACTGAGCCACGTCACGGAACCGGGATTGCCAACGCAGCGTTGGGGAACCGTAACAATCTTCAATTATCAGACTGAGGCATCATGGCCGAACCGACCGAACATGTGACGACCACCGAAGCCCGCGCCGGGAACCGTAACCCGGTCAACCGGGTGGTGTTGTTCGCCAGCATGGCGCTGATCGTGGTGATTTTCGCCGTGATATTGCTGGTCGCCGCTTAGACCCTATCTTGCGTAGCAACGAATCAGTCCGAGCGCGCGCGCCCAACCGCGCGATCCGGTCGAACTAGCGGGTGGCAAATTTGTCCGACGACGACGACGATCAGGAACTGGACGAGGTTGAAGTTCGGCCCGAACCGGTGCCGCTCGACGATCCCGAATTCAAGATCCAGCTGGCGGCGGTAATTCCCCATCTGCGCGCCTTCGGCCGATCGTTGTCGGGTAGTCGCGATCTCGCCGACGATCTGGTCCAGGAGACGTTGCTCAAGGCGTGGGCGGCGCGCAAGCGCTTCCAGGCCGGGACCAACATGCGCGCGTGGACCTTCATCATCCTTCGCAACCTGTTTTTGAGCCAGATGCGCCGCGCGCGGTTCAAGGGCGAATGGGACGATGT
The DNA here is from genome assembly GCA_026785645.1 of Sphingomonas bacterium. Lineage (GTDB taxonomy): Bacteria > Pseudomonadota > Alphaproteobacteria > Sphingomonadales > Sphingomonadaceae > Sphingomicrobium. The sequence continues at coordinate 7,482 of JAJAZM010000064.1, forward strand.
CACCGCCGCCAAGATCCTTGCCGCTCCGGCCAGCCAGGACAAGCATATCGAGCTTGGCGACATGCAGCGTGCCTTGCTCCACCTCCCCCAGCCGCAGCGCGAAGCGCTGATCCTGGTTGGGGCGGGGGGCTTTGCCTATGAGGAAGCGGCCGACATTTGCGGCTGCGCGGTGGGTACGATCAAAAGCCGGGTGGCGCGTGGCCGGGTGGCGCTCGAAGCGTTGCTGACCGGTGGCAAATTGCCATCGCGGCGCCAGCATGTGACCGATCCGAATGTCTCGGCGCTGTCGGCGATCATGGGGCAAGTCGATGAGCTCAGCCGCAAAAAGATGCCCGCTCCCGACGCGTCCGACGACAAGCTGCGTTAGGCTGACGGTTTAGTGGATGTGCTTGAGCAGTTCGGCAAAGGTCTCGTCATCGTCATCATCGCGGCACGAAGGCCGTTCCGCAAACGCACGGCGAAGTGCAGCGGCTATCCCGGCCTGGTCGGGCACATTGTCAACTCGGATCAGTCTTCGTTCCATCGGATGATTGCCTGCGGCGTCCTTATTCGATTTCAATGACATCAGACCGACCCAACGCGCGCCGACCCGGCTAGTTTCGTTCTAAATGGATTTGGGGCACAGCGTGCGACGTGGCTGACACACTTTTCATGGCGGCGCGAACAGACGCGGTCGAGAGGGCAACCGCCAATGCGCCGTTCCTGCGCGACGCCATTTCGGCCTTCCCCGAAATCGCCTCGCAATTTGCGGCCAATGGTGCCGAATCGGCGATCGCTGCCGCACTCGAGCTTGGCGGCGATTCGGTTGCGCAGCGCCTCCGCCGACAGCGGCGCGCGCTCGCGCTTTCGGTGGCGCTCGGCGACCTGTCGGGGGAGCTTTCGCTCGAAGCGCTGACGGGGGCGCTGTCAGACTTCGCCGATCGCGCCATCGACACTGCTTTGACCGCCGCGATCGAAGAGCGCTCACCCGGCGCCGGAACAGCGGGTTTCGCAGTGCTGGCATTGGGCAAATTGGGCAGCCGCGAACTCAATTATTCGTCCGATGTCGATCTAATTCTGTTGTTCGACCCCGCGACCTTGCCCAAGCGCGAGCGCGACGATGCCTGCGAGGCGGCGGTGCGGATCGGGCGGCGGCTGGTCGAATTGCTCCAGCAGCGGACCGAGGACGGCTATGTCGCGCGGGTCGATTTGCGGCTTCGCCCGTCGCCCGAAGTGACCCCGATCGCGCTCTCCGCCGATGCCGCAATCTCTTATTATGAATCGCAGGCGCTGCCGTGGGAGCGGGCGGCGTTCATCCGCGCGCGGGCGGCGGCGGGGGATATCGCGCTTGGCGAGCGGTTCCTGGGCGAGATCCAGCCGTTCATCTGGCGCCGGGCACTGGATTTCGGCGCGATCGACGAAATTCGCGACATCAGCACGCGGATCCGCGACCATTATGCGCAAGGCTCGGCGCTCGCCCCCGGCTACGATCTCAAGCGCGGGCGCGGCGGGATCCGCGAGGTGGAATTCTACACCCAGGTCCAGCAATTGATCCACGGCGGGCGCGACCCCACACTTCGCGGCCGGGCGGTGCTCGATGCGCTCCCGGCGCTGGTCGCGGCGGGACGAATGGAGGCCGAAGTCGCGACTTCGCTGGCCGATGCTTACCGCCGGCTGCGGACGGTCGAACATCGCATCCAGATGGTCGACGACCAGCAGACCCACCGCCTGCCGGTCGCTGCCGACGCGCTGGACGGGGTGGCCGCGTTAGACGGCCTGGCAAACGGAGCGGCGCTGATCGAGACCCTGCGCGCGCATGTCGATTTCGTCAGCGCCAGGTTCGATCGCCTGTCGCCCGACCGAGGCTCGGATTTGTCGAACGATCCTGATTTGCTTGCCAACGAACTCGCCGCAATGGGTTTCGCCGACGTCGGGCAAGTGATCCGGCTGATCACCGGCTGGCGTTCGGGGCAGGTGCGCTCGCTTCGCTCGCCAGCGGCGCGCGGGGCGTTCGAGGCAATGTTGCCGATACTGCTCGGGGCGATCGCCGACGGCCCCGACCCGGGCCATGCGTTGAACCGCTTCAGCGATATCGTCGAGCGATTGTCGAGCGGGGTGAACCTCTATCGCCTGCTCGAGGCCCAGCCCGCGCTGGCCCAGATCCTGAGCCAGATATTGGTCCACGCCCCGGCGCTGGCCGATCAGTTGGCGCGGCGACCGGGGTTGTTCGATGGGCTGATCGACGCGTCGAGCTTTGCCGCACCGCCCGATGCGGCGACGGTGGCGATCAAGCTGGCCGAGGGCGCCAAGCGGCTGAGCTATGACGAGTGGCTCGACCAGGTGCGGCGAATGGTCGGCGAACGGCGCTTTGCATTGGGGGTGCAGTTGATCGCGCGCCACCGCGACCCGCTCGATCTCACCATGGGATATGCCGCAGTCGCCGAAGGGGCAATCGTCGCCTTGGCCGATGCCGCGCGCACCGAATTCGAGGCCGCGCATGGCCGGGTGCCGGGCGGCGAATTGATGATCCTCGGACTGGGGCGACTGGGCGGGATGGCGCTGACCCATGCCAGCGACCTCGACCTGATCTTCCTGTTCGATGCGCCCGACGAGGCGGTGTCCGATGGCCGAAAATCGCTCGGCGCGACCGATTATTTCAATCGGCTGGCGAAGCGCGTCGTCGCGGCGCTATCGGTCGCGACTGCCGCGGGACCGCTCTACGACGTCGATACCAGGCTCAGGCCGCAGGGCGAGAAGGGGATGCTCGCGGTGCGGCTCGACGCGTTCGAAACCTATCAGCGCGAGGAAGCGTGGACGTGGGAGCATATGGCGCTGCTCCGCGCCCGGCCGCTGTACGGCACCAAGGACGGTCGGGCGAAGCTCGCCGCGACGATCGCGCGGGTGCTGGGGATGGCGCGCGACCCGGCGAAGGTGCGCGCCGATGCGGCCAAGATGCGGGCCGACATGGCGAGCCACAAACCCGCCGTCGGCCCGCTCGATATCAAACTTGGACCGGGCGGGCTGGTCGACCTGGAATTTGCCGTCCACACGCTGCAACTGGTTCACCGCATCGGCTTCGATCCGCGGCTCGAATGCGCGATCGAGGCGCTGGCCGAGGCCGGGCTGATCGACCCCCAGACGGATGCCGATTTGCGCTTGCTGTCGCGGATCCTCGTCACCAGCCGCCTCGTCACGCCGGGCGGCGGGGTGCCCGAAGTCGAATCGCAGGCGTTGGTCGCGCAAGTGTGCGGGCATGCCGACTGGGCGAGCCTGCTTGAAGCGCATGACGCGGCGCGGCACAGGATCGCCCTGCTGTGGGCGAAAACGAAGGAAACGACATGATCGGCGTAGGCGACAAAGTTCCCGCGATGACGACGGCATTGAGCGATGGATCGACCCTCGATCTGGGCGCGCCGGGGGGCAAATTGGTGCTCTATTTCTATCCCAAGGACGACACCTCGGGCTGCACCCGCGAGGCGCAGGATTTCACCGCGATGGCGAGCGACTTCGCAAGCGCCGGGACAAAGGTGGTCGGCGTGTCGCGCGACGAGATGAAGAAGCATGACAAGTTCATCGCCAAATATGACCTCGCCGTGCCGCTCATTGCCGACACCGATGGGGCGATCAGCGACGCCTTCGGCACCTGGGTCCAGAAGTCGATGTACGGCCGCAAATATATGGGCATGGAGCGCGCCACCTTCCTGATCGCCGCCGACGGCACGCTGCTTAAGGAATGGCGCAAGGTGAAGGTGCCGGGCCACGCGGCGGAGGTGCTTGCGGCGGTCGGGGCATAAGCTACCGATCGAGCGCGAGGGGAATTGTGATGCGTAAGATGAATTTCGTCCTGGCTACAGCGGCCGCGATGATTGGATTAAGCGGTGTGGCGATGAGTGCGGTCCAAGACGATCCCTTTATCTGGCTCGAGGAATTTACCTCGCCGCGCGTGTCGGCGTGGATCGAGCCGCGCAACGCGCGGACCTTTGCCGAGCTCGAGGCCGATCCGCGTTACAAGATGTTCTACGACCAGGCGCTCGCGATCGCCG
>JAJAZM010000065.1 GCA_026785645.1 Sphingomonas bacterium
ACCGTCTCGCCCGACTGGAAATTGAGGTCCCATCGCCGCTCGCCGATCCAGGTCGCCGATTCAAGCTGGGGCCGCAACGTCGGCACCCCGACGAGCAGCTGGTTGAGCTGGTTGCTATGGGCATTGGCCCCGGGCCCGACCAATAAGGGCAAATCGGGCATGTCGCTGACCTTGACCCGGTCGAGCACCACGCCCTCGCTGTCGATCAGCGACAGCCGGGTCTCGTCCTGCCACAGAGCGGCGGGCTCGCGCTCGACGATGTCGATCACCAACGTATCGGGCAGGCGCCGCGAGACGCGCGCATCCTTGACCCAGCCGTAGCGCAGCAATTTCTGGCGGATCGTGGCGACATCGACCAGCGGCATCGCCATGCTCTTCTGGTCGAGCGCGATCTGGAACACCGGGCCACTGTCCATCCGCTGGACCCCGGTGACATCGACGCTGCGCACGCGGAAACCCGCCTCGCCCATCGCCTCGCCAAGTCCCGCGCCGACCTTGGCCGGAACCTCGAGCGCGACCAGTGCGACCCCGACCACCGCGACCGCGAACAGTCCGAACATCCATCGCGCCAGCCGGTTGGCACCGTCCTGCTCGACCGGCAGCCGCGCCACCAGCCGCTTGGGCACATTGACCCTGGATCCGCCCTTCTTCGCGCGCGGCCGTGCCTTGCCGGGCGATCCGCGGCGGACCCGGGCGCTGCTCATGGCGCGCTACGCTCCCCGAGCGCGTCCGCAATCAGCCGCTCGACCAGATCGCCATAGTCAATCCCGCGCTGCCGCGCCTGCTCGGGCACCAGGCTCAACGGTGTCATCCCCGGTTGGGTGTTGATCTCGAGCAAATAGATCCCCGCTTCGCCAAGCTCATCGTCCCAGCGGAAATCCGATCGCGACGCCCCCTTGCAGCCCAGCAGCCGGTGCGCCGCAAGCGCCATGTCCAGCATTGCCTTGGCAATCGCCGTTGGCACCTCGGCGGGGCAGACATGCTCGGTCAGCCCGTCGGTATATTTGGCATCGAAATCGTAGAATCCGGCCTTGGGCTTCAATTCGGTGACGCACATCGCCTCGTCGATCAGCACCGCCACGGTCAGCTCGCGCCCGCGAATGAACGGCTCGGCCAGCAATCGCTCGAATTGTTGCCACGGCCCGACCGCCTTGGCGCTGATCGGGTGGCCGTAATTGCTGTCGTCGGTGACGATCGCCACCCCGACCGATGATCCTTCGTTGACCGGCTTCAGGACATAGGGCCGCGCCATCGGATCGCCTTCGTAGAGCGAGGCGCTATCGACCATCTTGCCGGTCGGCATGCGAATTCCGTGCGGCACCAGCACCGCCTTGGTCAATTCCTTGTCGATCGCGATCGCCGACGTGGTGCAGCCCGAATGGGTGTAGGGGATCTGCATCAAATCGAGCATGCCCTGCACCGTCCCATCCTCGCCCGGCGTCCCGTGAAGCGCGTTGAACACCACGTCGGGGCGAAGCGCGGTCAGCACCGCGCCGACGTTGCGGTCCATGTCCACTGCAGTGACCTTGCTCCAGCCGCGCTCGCCAAGCGCCGTGACCACGCCCTTGCCGCTCATCAGCGACACTTCGCGCTCGGCCGACCAGCCGCCCATCAGCACCGCGACGTGCATGTCCTTGTTCACAGATCGACTCCGACTCGCTGGATTTCCCATTCCAGCATGATGTTGGTTTTGGCGTGCACCCGGCGCCGCACTTCCTCGCCGAGTTCCTCGATCTCGCTACTGGTCGCATCGCCCAGGTTCAAAAGGAAATTGCAATGCTTTTCCGAAACTTGCGCCTGCCCGTGCATCAGTCCGCGGCACCCCGCGGCGTCGATCAGCGCCCACGCCTTGTGACCCGCCGGATTCTTGAAGGTCGATCCCCCAGTGCGGCTCCGCAGCGGCTGCGTCGCCTCGCGTGATTGCGCGATGCGGTCCATCTCGGCCTGGATTGCCGCCGGATCCCCCGCCATTCCGCGAAACGTCGCGCTGACCACGATTGCCTGGGGCGGAAGTTCGCTGTGGCGATAGGTATAGCCGAGCTCGTCGAGCGCCATCGTCCGCACTTCGCCCGATCGAAGTACCACCTCGCACTCGATCAATATGTTCCTGACCTCGCGGCCATAGGCCCCGCCGTTCATCCGCACGAACCCGCCGACCGTGCCCGGAATCGAGCGCAAGAATTCGACTCCCGCGATCCCCGCATCGCGCGCGGTCGAGGAAACCAATATGCCCGATGCACCGCCGCCGCACTTCAGCGTCACCTCGTCCACCGCCTCGACCTTGGCCAGCGCCTTGCCCAGCCGAACCACCACCCCCGGCACCCCGCCATCGCGGACGATGAGGTTGGAGCCCAGCCCGAGCGCCATCACCGAAACCTGGGGATCGAGCGCATCGAGATACGCCATCAGATCGTCGCGGTCGGCAGGTTCGAACAACGTCTCCGCCGCCCCGCCCGACTTGAACCAAACCAACGGCGCGAGCGGGGCGTTGGGCTTGATCTTCCCCCGCACACCATTTGTCCCGAGCGTAGTCGAGGGACCAACGGAGATGGTGGGCGAAGCCCCGCTCATTTCTTCTTCGCCCGCGCCTTGCCGATCCCGTCGGCCAGCCCCGCCGCCCATTTGGTGATGTCGCCCGCGCCCATGCACACCACGATGTCGCCCTCGGCGGCAACGTCGCGCAGATTGCCGGCCAGATCGGCGGCATTGTCGACCGGCTTGACCATCCGGTGACCGTGGTGCCGCAGCCCGTCGGCCAGCGCATGCGCATCGATCCCCTCGATCGGCTGCTCGCCCGCCGGATAGACCGGCGCAACATAGACGATGTCGGCATCGTTGAAGGCGTTCTGGAAATCTACCATCAGGTCGCGCAATCGGGAGTATCGATGCGGCTGGACGACGGCGATCACCCGTCCCGTCCCGGCTTCGCGTGCTGCCGACAGCACCGCTCGGATTTCGACCGGGTGATGCGCATAATCGTCGATTATTGTTGCGCCATCGACCTCGCCAACCTTGGAGAAGCGCCGCTTGACCCCGCCGAACTTGACGAAGCCCTTGGCGATCGTCGCATCGTCCATCCCGAGCTCGAGCCCGACCGCGATCGCCGCCAGCGCGTTCGACACATTATGCTTGCCCGGCATCGGCAGGAAGATTTCGCCGATCGTCCGTTTGCTGTCGTCGCGTCCGCGAACCACCGCGTCGAACCGGCTTCCGCCATTCTCGCTTCGGACATTTTCGGCGCGCAGATCGGCCAGCGCGGAGAAACCGTAGGTCACCACCCGCCGGTCGCGGATTCGCCCCAGCACCGACTGCACTTCGGCATGGTCGATGTTCATCACCGCAAGGCCGTAAAACGGCACATTCTCGACGAATTCGACGAATGCATTCTTGGCGTTGTCGAAGGTGCCGTAATGGTCGAGATGTTCGGGATCGATGTTGGTGACGACCGCGATCGTCCCGTCGAGCCGAAGGAAGCTGCCGTCGCTCTCGTCGGCCTCGACCACCATCCAGTCGGACTTGCCGAGCCGCGCATTCGATCCATAGCCGTTGATGATCCCGCCGTTGATCACCGTCGGGTCGACCCCACCGGCATCGAGCATGCAGGCGATCATCGACGTCGTCGTCGTCTTGCCGTGGGTTCCGGCGACCGCAATCGTCGATTGCATCCGCATCAGTTCGGCCAGCATTTCGGCGCGGCGCACGCGCGGCAGCCGGCGCTCGACCGCCGCGGCGACTTCGGGATTGTCGGCCCGGATCGCGGTCGAGCAGACCACCACTGCGGCGTCGCCAAGGTTGTCCGCCGAATGGCCGATCATCACCGGAATGCCCACCTTGCGAAGCCCTTCGATGACGGCATTTTCGGCAATGTCCGACCCTTGGACGGTATAGCCCAATTGATGCATCACCTCGGCGATCCCCGACATGCCGATCCCGCCGATGCCGACGAAATGGATCGTCCCCATTTCGGTGCCGAACGCCTTCATGCCGGGATTCCCATGGCCATTGCGGGCGCCTTGTTGGTGGTTGCCGGCCCGACCATCACCGGGCTTGCGCCGCCCGCGATCCGCTCGACCAGGTCGGCCAGATCGCTCGCCGCATTGGGCCGACCGACCGACAGCGACCGCGCCGCGGCATTGGCCAGCGCCTGGGGATCGTGCGCCAGGGCCTCGATCTGCTGCGCCAGCAGCTCGGGGGTAAAGTCGTCCTGCGCGATCATCCGCGCGCCCCCCGCCTTGGCCATTTCGCGCGCATTGGCGGTCTGGTGGTCGTCGGTCGCGCTTGGCAGCGGGACCAGGATGGCGGGGCGCCCGGCGGCTGTCAGCTCGGCGATGGTCGATGCACCCGCGCGCGCGATGACCATATGCGCTTCTGCCAATTTCGCTGGCATATCAGTGATATAGGTCATCAGCTCGGCGGGGATCTTAAGCTCGGCATATGATGCTCGCACCGTGACTACATCGTCCGGCCGGCATTGCTGCACGACCTGCAACCGGTGCCGGATCGACGGCTCCAGCTTGCCCAGTCCGGCCGGAACAATCGTCCCCAATATGCTCGCCCCCTGGCTCCCGCCGGTGATCAATATCTTGAGCGGCGCCACCTCGTCGAACGGCGGCAGCGGTGCTTCGCCCAGCCGCTTCACGCTCTCGCGCACCGGATTGCCGACCAGCACGACCTTGCTTTTGTGTGCCGCTTTCAGCCGCTCGATCTCGGGATAGGCCGTCGCAATCGCCTCGGCTTCCCCCGCAAGCAAGCGATTGACCCGCCCGAGCACGGCATTCTGCTCATGCAGGATCGTCGGAATGTTCGACGCGTTCGCCGCGAGCAGCGCCGGGAAGGCCGGATAGCCGCCAAAGCCGACCACCGCGTCGGGCCGGAATTCCTTGTACAGCGCGCGCGCCTGCCGCCGTCCCCGGATCACCGCGCCGAGCGCTTTCAGCCAGCCGATCGGCCCGCCGCCAAGCCGTCCCGCGGGAAGGATATGCACCGGCACGCCGTCGAACAGCCCGGGGATGCGCGCCCCGCGATCGTCGGTGATCAGCGCCACGCCGATCCCCCGGCTGGTCAGTTCGGCGGCCAGCGCGTGGGCTGGCACCATATGCCCGCCAGTGCCGCCGGCGGCGAGAATGATGTTCATTTCTTGGGTTGCATCCTGGGCTGCACTTTGACGGGCTCCCCGCTCCATTTCACGACGTAGGGCGAGCGCGTGAGATAGGGGTTTCGCCGCGTGAAGGCGAGCAGCAATCCCATCGCGATCGACAGCGCCAGCATCGAGCTTCCGCCATAGCTGATGAACGGCA